>JAJRXE010000473.1 GCA_024276455.1 Calditrichota bacterium | reverse complement strand
TGAACCAGCGCGAACACATTACCCTGGTCGTAGATGAATACGGTGGAATAGCCGGCATTGTTACCATGGAAGATGTTGTGGAAACCCTGTTAGGGGTTGAAATTGTGGACGAAACCGACGACACCATCGATATGCAGGTGTTGGCGCGGCAATTATGGACTAAACGAGCGCGCGCACTGGGATTGATTCCCGGTAAAGAAGCGAGTTCTTCTGGCGAATCGTAATCGCTGTACAGGGCGTACTTTTAACATAATGTGAACCTCCGAGCAATCCAGTCCTGACCTAAAGAAATTTGGTTAAAGAAACGCACCGGAACGTACAATCTTTTCTAATCAAACGGTAAAAGGAGAAAAATGGAAAGGAGCCCGGAGAACGGAGAAAAGTCCTCTCCTAATATTACAATACTCAACAAACTTTTTAATCAGATAGGAAAAGCCATTTTTCCTTTAGAATTATGAAAGTAAATCGGGCTTGCTCATTCGGATTATTCCCTTACTGAATTCTTTTCAAAATCAGCGGTGAGGGTTGGGGTGTGTCCGAACCGATCCGGATTGCCTGCAGCAATCGCATGGTCGCGTTTGGTAAACTGTCCGGTTTGTTGGTGTGCAGTTCGCACAGGGCCTCGCCTTTTTCCACCCGGTCACCAATTTTCTTGAACAAAACAATGCCTGCCTGGGGATCCACATCGTCTTCCTTCCGTAGTCTGCCGGCCCCTAACTCCACCGCCGCCAGTCCGACCTGCCGGGTGTCGAACCCGGTCACCACTCCGGATTTCTCTGCTACCACCGTTTCCAGGTAGCGCGCCACCGGATAGTGCTCCGGTTCCTGCACACTCTTCACGTCGCCCCCCTGGTATTCCACCATTTCCAGGAATTTCCGGAACGCCCGGCCGTCCTGCAGAGCCTCCCGGCACATTTGCCGTGCTTCTTCCAGTCTTGCCGCCTGACCCGCCAGGAACACCATTTCGCCGGTGAGGGTGAGGATCACTTCCAGCAGGTCCTCCGGACCGCCGCCATGCAGACAATCCAGGCATTCGGCAATCTCCAGCCAATTCCCCACTTTGTTGCCCAGAGGTTGCTCCATGGAAGTGAGGTAAGCAGTGACCTTCTTCCCAAAAGCGTTACCCACTTTAATTAACTGATGCGCCAGCTCTTCCGCTTTGGCAACCTCCTGCATGAAGGCGCCGTTGCCGAATTTCACATCCAGCACCAGCGCATCGATGCCCTCGGCAATTTTTTTGCTCATGATGCTGGCGGTAATCAGGGGAATGGACTCCACCGTGGCGGTCACATCCCGCAGGGCGTAAATCTGGCGATCGGCCGGAACCACCGTGTCGGTTTGCCCCAGCATGGCCACCCCAATCTCTGCCACCTGGCGTTTAAATTGTTCCAGGGTACCAAACACCTGAAACCCCGGAATGGACTCCAGCTTGTCCAGGGTGCCGCCGGTGTGTCCCAGTCCCCGCCCGGAAATCATGGGCACTTTTACCCCCAGACTGGCAGCCAGGGGCGCCAGCACAATGGACACCTTGTCCCCCACCCCTCCGGTGCTGTGCTTGTCCACTTTCACCCCGGGAATACTCGACAAATCAATCACTTCGCCGGATTCCAGATAGGCGCGGGTTAGGGCAAAGATTTCTTCCTCGCTCATTCCCCGGAAATACACCGCCATCAGAAACGCCGCCATCTGGTAATCGCGGATATTGTTTTCCATGTACTGGGAAATAAAAAACTCAATTTCTTCTTCGCTCAAGTGTTTACCGTCCCGTTTGCGGGCAATGATTTCGTAAGCTGTCATTGGGCATCGTCCGTTTTTTTCAAACTTTTACCAAACAAATTAGCAGCCGTCTGTTTACGGCTGCCGGAAATAATTAATATCGAACGTAAATTTTCAAAGTCAATAAAAAATTAAAAAAAACGTTT
>JAJRXE010000472.1 GCA_024276455.1 Calditrichota bacterium | reverse complement strand
GAGTTTCAGGGAAAAAGATTTAAAAATGTCGCGAGAACTTTGACTATTCGCCGGTGCAATACCAATTGAAATTGATTGCTCGGTGGAAATTTCTAATTGTTTAGTGGCGCTGCGAAAAACAAAATCGTCAATGAAAAGTTTACCATCAAGGTAAATGTCTAATTTTTCAGCATTTGGATCTGCTACATTGTGAATGAGTTGGAGATGAGACACATTTTGGGCAAAAATGATATTTATGAATAAGAGTCCGGTAACGATGAATTGCTTCAACATGAGTGGCCTCCTTTAAACAATTTTTATTCAATCAACAACTTTAAGTAAACAGACCAGGTAGATAAAACTTTAAAAACGGTTAAAATCAGGAGATACTCGTGAGACGATTTTAGAGATCAAACCTTGAGGATATTTGGGAAGTCCCGATTGGAAAAGTATGGAAAAGATCAGCAAATAAGTTCCCGAAGGCCTCCTGAGAGCTTTTGACCTTGATTGACTTGTGTTCTCCGATGTAGAATATAAGAAAGACCGCTTTTGCTACACATCGTTGTAGAATCTCTCCGGTAATTAATGAAAAAATCTCAAATTAATCAAGTAAAAATAGAAATTTATCGGAGAAAAAAGTTCCTGGACGACCAATTTTTCCGTCGGGGGTGCAGAGCGATTCAAAATACATCATTTAAAATAGATGATGCGTTTTGAGGAATTGCACCACGCGGCTAAATCCTTCTCCGTCTTCGTTGGGAATGTTTACAATATTGTCGCCCCGGGCGGGAACCGTCGGATCGAGCAGGAAAAACACGCCAACCTCCGGAGCAATGGAAACATCTTCCAGCGAATCGCCAATGCCGATGAGTTCGGTTCTGGAGAGGTGGCGTTCTCGTTTGTCGATCTCAATGGCCTGTCGTTTTCCAATGGAGCGTGGCAAGACGTGAAAAGTGTGGGGATGGCGGAATTTTCTGTAAGGCGGGACCTCGCCGTTGTCGATAATTCGCAATAGCGGGAAATGCTGTTCCATCCATCGGGACACCTGCTGGTAAGGGAGCTCGCCGATGAAAAGCAGGTGGGTTTGTAAAACATCTGACCAGGGATGATAGAACTCAATTTTCCCGCTAAACTGCTGCAGTAAGGCCTCGGCCACTCCGGTGGATTGAATCCACTGTTTCACCTCCTGGGGGCTTTTGAAATTGCCACCGTAATTCTGAATAATCTTCTCCCCCAGATTGTAAACGATCTGCATGCCGAGATTGGCAATGTAATTTTTAAAACCCAGCAAGCGGGCGGTCTCTTTCAATTTCTCTTTTTCCCGCCCCGAGGTCATGACGATGTCCACCCCGGCCGTCAGGAGCTGGTAGAGGGCCTGAGCGTTATTTATTGAGTAATGGTGCCGATTGCGGAACAGGCAGCCATTGTTGACGAACGTACCGTCCACATCGGTGTAGAGGACTTTGATGCGTTTTAAGTTCTGGCGGATGGCGGTAATGTTAAGTTCCATGGGCAGTCTCCAATTCGGTTAAAAATAAAATCGAAATCCCAGTCCGGCATTCAAGTCAAGTTGGGTAGCGGGGAATAAATTAAAGATTGGAACAATTTCGAGAAAAATATCGAAGGGGTGGGGATTCAGCAGCAGGGTAATGCCCAGGGGAAAGCGAACTCCGAGCCGGTTACTCCCGAAAAACTGTGCCCGCAAACCAATCCCGTAATAGAGAAACGAAGCGTTATTGGATTCGTCCGGACTCGAAAGCGGGGTGTGCCGTAAATAATCCCCGTGTAAATGGAAAGAGGAATGGTCTCCGAAAGCCCAGGCAATCGCGCCATCGTAAGCAACTTGCTGGTTTTCCCAGAGCTTAAAGCTGATCCCGGTGGGTTCGCCCAGGACGATTCCCAGGCCGAATCGGGCAGGCTCCGCCGAATCACCGACTTTGATCAACAATGTTATTACGCTTAGCAGGTAAATCATTTTTTTCATTTTTTTCACCTCTCGCCATGGCTTTGATCTGTTAAATTAATGTTTTCCCGCTGTTTTTTCATTTGTTTTTTCAGAATGTTCATTCCTTCCGGAGCAAATGGTTTAATGCTGCCGACAGATCGGAAAATTGGAAGGGGAAACCCAATTTCGTCAGATGGTTGGGAAGAACTCTTTGACTGGGGAGAATCAGTTCGCGCGCCATCGAGCCGCCGAGCCGCTTCAGGAGCCCGGAGGGAATGCGAATCCAGCAGGGGCGGTCCAAAACAGCGCCGATGGTTCGGTAAAATTGTTGAGCCATTATGGAGGTAGGGGAGACGAGGTTAAAAGTTCCCCGGGCCGTGGGATTTTCCAGTAAGAAGTAAATGGCTTCCACCAGATCCTGAATGTGAATCCAGGAAATCCACTGGTTGCCACTTCCGGGATAGCCTCCCAGATAAAGACGGAAGGGAAGGCGCAGACGTTTTAAAATGCCCCCGTCTTCTCCTAAAACCAGCCCGATCCGAATCACGAGGCGGCGGATTCCCGCGGGTTCAAGGGAATGACTGGCGGCTTCCCACTGCCGGGTCACCTGAGACAAAAATCCCTCCCCGGGTTGGGAAGCTTCGTCCAGAACCTCATTTCCCCGCTCTCCGTAAAATCCAATCGCAGAGGCTTGCACAAAAACATCCGGTTTGCGGGAACAGTTCCGAACCGTCTCGACCAGGCGGGTGGTGCTGTTTAATCGGCTACGGAGGATTTCCTGCTTGCCCCTTCGAGTCCAGGGCCGGAAGATGCTCTCGCCTGCCAGATTAATTATTGTGTCGGCGGAACAAACCGTTCCGTTCCATTTTTCCGTGGCTTCCTCCCAGTGGAGGAACTGCACCTGGTTGAATGGCGGGTGCTGAGGCGGGCGCTTTCGGCGGGTTAATACCACCACCCGGTCTCCCTGACGGAGCGCCTCTCTGCAAAGATGGGTACCAATAAAGCCTGTCCCTCCGCTGATTAAAATGGTTCTTTTCATAGATTTCATCCCTTTTGTACTGGTAAACAGAACTGCATTGTTGAGGTCCGAATTCTAATTTTAATTCCAGATTAAACATTGTTGCTCTGAAAAACTTCTTTCCCAATTTAAGGGCATTTTGAGTGGAAAAAAATTTTTCTATTTAAAACAGACTGGAAAATTCTTGATTTATTCCAGAGGAATAATTAGTTTAATTTCACCGAGAACGAGTCGAAAATGACAGATGAAAACAGAGTATAATTTATGATGGAAAAGAAAGAAAAAATACTCCTGATTTCCAATAATGCGGAATTTGCCGAATCATTTATTCGCGATTTAAACCAGGAAGGGTTTCAGGTCGATCTGGTAGCCGACTACGAAAATGTTATTTCTCATCTTTACCACCGCACCCGTTACGAAATGTTGATCATGGACATGCAAAATGACGACAACCAGATCCTGAGCCTTTGTCAGAAAATAAAAAAAGATGTGCAATTAAAGTACTTACCCCTCATTTGCGTGGTTCAGAAAGACCTGTTTGTAGAGCATCTGGTTGCTTTTGAATTGGGGGCGGATGAATTTATTTATGTGCCTTACACCACTCCGGAGCTCCAGTTGAGAATGCGTTCCATCCAGCGCCTGATGGTTTTACAGAGGAGTTTACAGGAGAAAGAGAATCAGCTGAAGGCCCTGCGGCAGGCCCAGCGGATTTTAGTGACCTTAAGTCATTACATCAACAATTCTCTGACTCCGCTTTACACCATGGTTCAAATGATTGATGAGAAGGACCCGGAAGAGGCCCGCCGACTGAAAGATTTCGCTCGCAAAACGGTGGAGTTTATTAACAAAGTGCTGGTTACTCTGAACAACCTGGTTCAGTCCGGGGAAATGAAGGTGGTGAAAGATGGCGTTTACAAGGATTTGTTGTTGGACATTGAACAGGAACTGGAAAGACTTCGAAAAAACCAATAAGCTGTTTCCGTAATTTTGTGCTTTTCTTTACGTACGCCAGACGATTTTCTCCTTGTTCAAAAAAGCCTGCAACCCTTTCTGGCAATCCGCTGTTTGTCGGCTCACGGCATTTGTACGGCTCGCCAGCTCAACGCCCTCTGCCAAAGTGGTTTCCCGTAATTGTTGATAAAGTCGTTTCGTTTGCATCATGGCCGAAAAGCTGTTTTGCGAAAGCAGTTTGTCCAGGAATTGGTAGGTTCCGGACGATAGTTCTTCTGAAGGGAAGGATTGGTTTATCAGTCCGATGGACTGCGCCTGGGCAGCGGAAATGATTTTGCCGCTCAGAACCAGCTCGTAAGCATGATTAGGGGCGATTTTTCGCTGCAGGAAGTTCATGACAATGGCCGGAACAAAACCGATGCGGACTTCGGTAAAACCGAAGCGGGCGTTCTCCTGGTCGGCGAAAATGTAATCGCAGCAGGTGGCTAGCCCGCACCCCCCCGCCAGGGCCGGACCATTTACCATGGCGATGGTGAGCCTGGGAAGCTGGTAGAGGCGCTGGAAAAGCTCTGCCAGACGTCGGGAATCCTGTAAATTTTCTTCCGGACTGAATTGGCTCAATTTTTTTAAATAGGCCAGATCGGCTCCGGCGCAAAAGGCTTTCCCTGCGCCGGTAATGATTAACGCTTTAATCTGCGGATTGTTCTGAATATCGTCCAGTTCGGCGTGGAATTCCTCCACTAATTCCGGACTCAGGGCATTGCGTTTTTCCGGACGGTTCAGGGTGATTTGAAGGACATCATGAAAAATTAGCTGTTTTAAAATGGTTGCCATTGTTAACCTCGCTTTTGTTTCGGAGTCAACATTCCTTTAAAAAGTTAAGCAATGAAAAACCAAATTTAAACCCCGAAATATTCTTTGCTCCACAAAATATTCAAAGAACCGGGCCATTCCGCGGGGGTGAAGCATGATCAATTATGCCGGGATCGTCTTCCGGTTGAGAAATTTAATAATTAGACAACTCCCGATTCTTAACGGAAACGTTTAAGCGGATTGGAAATTTTTTTCACGGTTTGAATAAATTTGTCAATTTCCACTTGATCGTAAAATTTGAGAAAATAAAGAATAAACGGGTAGCTGAGCAGGAGAAGGGCTTTCGAAGAAATGCGCCAGAATGTGGGGTAAACATCGAACCACAAAGAGAGGGAGTAAAGCAGAGAAGCGGTTGCAAAAAGTTTGACTAATCGGACAATTTCCAGGTCGAATCTAAAATGTTTGCGCATTTGTGAATAAGCCAGGGCGGCGGCAAACACATTGGACAGAACCGTAATAACGGCAGAAGCCATCATGCCCCAATAGGGAATAAAAATCAGGTTGCTGATGATGTTCAGCAGGGTGGCCAGCGAAATAATCAAGGAAATGTTTTTGGTTTTCTTCGGCACCTGAAGGCTGAAATAAAACACCTGTTGAATGCCGAAAAAAACGACCCCCAGGGTCAGGAACGGAACGACCCTGTAAGCGTCCCAATAGTCTTTGTTGAGCGCAATCAGATGTAAAATGCCTTTTGAGTAAATGGTGATGAACAACCCAATCCAGAGAAGAACAAAAGACAAATAAGTGGAAATTTTAGAAAGGTAATTTCGAATCTTTTTTTCGTCGTGAGCAATTTGCCAGGCAATAATCGGTAATCCCAGGGCAAACGGATCCACCACAAAAATCTTCAGCACATTACTGTATTTGTAACCCAGTGAATACAACCCCACTTCGGTTAAAGTGGACAGTTTGCTTAAAAGGTAACGGTCTCCCATGTTGAGAATGGTCACCGCAATGGCGGTTAAAATAAACGGGTAGCTGAAGGCAAGCATCTCTTTCAAAAGCAACGAATCGAATTTGGGGGCCATTTTTTTGATCAAATAAGGGAGAAGAATCAGGAATAAACATCCGGTACTGATCATGTTTGCCAGCAATACACCTTTTATGCCCCATTTCCAGAAGGCCACAAATACAATGTTCAGAATCAGACTTACCGTAAACTGACCCAGAACCGAAATGGAATAGAGAACGGACTTTTCCTCGATGCGCAAAAGGGTTTGCGCAATTCGCGCCAGGTTGGTAAAAATAATGGAGAAACTTACAATGATTAACAGGGAGCCGAATTGGGATTGGGAAAATAACCAGCTACTGGCTTTTTCGTGAAAGAGAAGAATAAGAGCAACAAAAATGACATTGACGGAGAGAATGAAACCGAAGCTGCTGAAAAGGATCTTCTTTTTCTCGATTTCTTCTTTGGCCAGATTGTACCAGCGGAGAATGGCCTGGGGAATACCGACTGAGAGAATGTGGCCCCCCAGTAAGTCGATGATTTCCAGCACACCCAGAATTCCGTAGTCCTGGACGGAAATGTTTTTCGTGTAGATGGGAAGGAGAATGAAGCCAACCAGTTTGGCGCTCATTTTCCCCAGGGCAAAAATGGTGCTGTGGCTCAGTGTTTTCTTAATTTCGTTGAACATCGGTTTCGCTTCAGGGTTATTTTTGATTTTGTTTGCCGGCAGATTCAGACGCTTTTCGGGCGTATATCTCAAGGGTTTCTCCCAGGTGTTTCGAGCGGTTGATTAACAGGATTGGGCTTAAAAGCGCTTTAATCATAATTCGAACGGCCAGGTTTTTCGAATACCACTGCAGCAGGGGGGAATTCCGCCGGAAATAAGCCTGCAGGTTGGAATGGGTTCGAACCTCAACAACGGTAAAACCTGCCTGCTCCAGTAGAAGGGAGAGGCTTTGGCGATTGAAGTAAATCAGGTGCTCCGGTGGAATGTAGTATCGCCAGGCGTTACCGAGCCACCTGCGGCTCAGCGCGTCGGTGTTCGGGGTGGACAGGGCCAGGCAACCGCCCTCGATGAGCAAACGGTTTGCTTTGTTTAAATACTCAGCCGGGTTTTTTACATGTTCGATGAGAGCCCACAGAGTAACGCAGGCATACTTCTTAGCGGCTTGGAATCTCATTAAGTCCATGGTGTGGATTCTTTCTGTCCCAACCAGTTGAGCGGCAATCCGGGCGGCTGGTGCCGAAATTTCCAGTCCTTCTACTTCCCACCTATTCTTCTGAGCTTCCCGGAGAAAAATCCCGGTGGCGCATCCAACGTCCAGCAAGGTTTTCTTTTCCGGAGCCAGTTTTTGAATTGTCTCCAGGCGTTCCTTCCAGATTCGGGATTGCCGGGAGGAAGTTCCCGGCTGGTAACGATCCTCTGCATGGTAGCCGCTGTTATTGTAAACCTCGCCGATTAACCGGTCTTCCGGAAAAGGAAAAACGAATTCGACCGTGCATCCGGTACAACGGTAAATCGTGAAACCGTTTTTAACAAAGCGAAGTTCCGACTGTTTCCGGTGGCACACCGGACACGCTATGTGTTCCATAAAACACTTTCGAAGGTTTAAAGATGTTTTTGTAGTAATGCTTCCATTTTCTCGTTAAATACCCTCACATCAAATTTTTGAAGGTGCTGTTTGAGAATATGCAGGTACGAATTTGCTTCCGAATCAGGTAAATTTTTAATGATTGAAACAGCCTCACGGATATTGTTGAATCGTAGTTGGTCGATGGGTACAATTTCCCTTTGTCCACCGGAATTGTGAACAATGGGAAGGCAGCCCGCTGCAATGGCTTCGACTGTGGAAATACCAAACGGTTCGTTTTGTAGAGTGTGCAAAAAGAATTTCGATTCCTGCAGTAAACGCTTTTTTTCTTCGGTGGGAAGGTTGGGGTAGAGTTTAACATTCTTCAGATTGTGTTCGGTTAAATAGGCCTGGCAACGTTGAAAGTACCTGCGACTGGTTCGGTCGCCCACAAATCCGATGAGGCGAAAGGTCACGTGAGGAAGTTGTTCCGCTATGCTGATTTGCTCCAGTTGCCGTTTGTCCGGCCCAAATCTTCCCAGAGAAACTACCGTATTCGGACGTTTTACCGTTTGCCTTCCCGCAGTTGCGAGCCGAACCGGGGGGTAAATGATTTCTATTTGTTGCTCTGCAATGTCGGGGTAGGCTTTCCGAAACATCTCGCGGGTGAATTCGGAATTAGCCACCAGAAGGTGGTTGGTCGGAACTTTCCGCTGGCGGTAGAGCCAGAGCAAAAAGCGACGGTAGATCGTTTTTCCCGGATTCAAAAGAGAGCAACTCTTCCGAGCGTTATTTGGGGTGAGCAAATGGGGAAAAAGAATGCGCGCCT
>JAJRXE010000471.1 GCA_024276455.1 Calditrichota bacterium | reverse complement strand
GTTTTTACACCGGAAAGGAGCTTTACAAATACATCGACGGCGGGGCGGAAATTTACCTGGAATACGGCTTCCAACAGGTGGCGGTGCAAAAATACCTCCTGAACGATCAGGAATTCCAGATTGAGATATTTCAAATGAGCGATTCTCTGGCGGCTTTTGGGATATTCTCTTACTTTCGCCGCCAATGTGCTTCCATTCACCCTCTTTGCCAATTCTTCTGTTCCACTCCTTACCAACTCACCTTTGCTCGGGGAAAATTTTATGTCAGCATTACCAATTTTCGCGGAGATTCCACGGCCCAGCGGCAAAGCAGTAAATTAGTCGAGCGGCTTCTGCTGCGTATTCCGGGAACGGACCTTTCCTTGCCACCGTTTTTCCGCAATCCGCGCTTCGCACCCAGTCTGCAGGACTTAATCTTTGTACGGGGACATCTGGGTTTGCAGAACCGAATTCCCGATTGGGAAAGCTGGTTTACCGGCATCTCCCATTTCGGGCTCTTTTTACTGCCGGTAAACGACCAGGTCTATTCGAACCGGATCGCCTGGCTGGACCTGCCGCACAGCAGCGACCGGGAACAATTGTTGGACAATATTGGCTTTCCCGTTGGCCAGGTGGCCTCGGGAGTCTGGTCTATTCTCCGCCAAACAGATCAAAGTTCCGTGGCAGTTTTCTGGCGACCTCCTGAACCAATCATTATCTGGCAAAGCAATGCCGATCCCCCGACTCTGAAAAGATGGGTGAATGAAATCCAACCCGGACAAATACGAATTTTAATCCCCCGAATTCAAAATTAAAACTCAGTCAAAAAGCCACCAGGGAAAGTCCCCCGTTCAATTCAGTATTTCTCTGCCGATCGGTCATGTCGCAATGGTTCAATAAAGACGGCGACCGATTTCCCGAAACGACAGGATTCCCTCCCAATTTCCGCAGGCAATCACGGCCGCCCGGCGCAGAAGGTATTTTTCCCCACCACAAGGAGAAGTCCCGGTAATGAACACTTTTTCGTTGCGCAAACATTGCCCCTGCTTTAGAGCAACCATTGGGGACAATTCGCTAACCCATGTAATACCGTTTAAATGAGAAAGAAATTGACATTTCCTCAAAAATCATCTAATTTTATTTGATTTATGAAAAAATCCTTTAATTTCCGTCAATGAATTCAATGGAAGCAGGCGAAAGAGAAGGGTAGCGATTACGAAGCATTCACAAGAAAAAGGACGATTGTATTTAGTCAGTACGCCCATTGGTAATCTGGAAGACATGACGTTTCGTGCGGTAAGGATTCTCCGGGAGGTTGACCTGGTTTTAGCGGAGGACACCCGAACGGCGCGTCGCTTGCTGAAACATTTTGACATTTCCCAGAAAATCTTAAGCTACTATTCCTACAACGAAGCTCGCCGCATCCCTTTTGTCCTTGAAAACCTCAAACGCGGTCAACAGATCGCCCTGATTTCGGAAGCCGGCACACCCTTGATTTCCGATCCCGGCCACAAACTCGTGGTTGCGGCCATTCAGAATAATATTCCGGTTGTGCCCATTCCCGGTGCCTCAGCCATTCTGGCCGGTCTAGTGGCTTCCGGCTTGCCGACTGACCGGTTCGTCTTTGAAGGATTTCTGCCCCGGAAAAAAGGGCGCCAGACCCGGCTAAAGAATCTGGCCCAGGAACCTGGAACCATTGTCCTGTACGAATCCGCGCAACGGATTCAAAAAACATTAGAGGATATTGTAAAAATCCTAGGAAATCGTTATATTGTCCTCGCCCGCGAATTAACCAAAAAATTTGAAGAATTCATTCGCGGAGACGCCCTGGAGCTTTTGTCAGAATTGCAGGATCGTCAATTAAAAGGTGAATTAGTTGTACTTATTGCGGGAACCGATTACCGCCCAAATTTGCAGGAGATGAAAAGTGAGTAGCGAGAAGAAGAATTCCGGCTTTACGATTTTACCCCGGCCCATTCAGCAATGGTTCATCAATTTAATTGACCCTCTCATTGAGGGAATTGTTCGTTTGAACGTGCACCCGAACCATTTCACCGTACTGGGTCTGATTGTTTCTTTTGTCGGTGCCATTTTTTACGCCTACCACAATATTTTTTGGGGAGGCGTTTTCATTCTTTTAGGTGGCATTTGCGACATTATTGACGGCAAAGTCGCTCGCAAAGCCGGCCTCTCTTCTAAATTCGGCGCCCTGCTGGATTCCAGTCTGGACCGTTACGCCGAAGTGTTCATGTTTTTAGGGGTGGCCATTTATTTTGTAGAGAAGCATCACCCGTTTACCAGCATCATGGTCTTCCTGGCTCTGGGAGGTTCCATGATGGTTAGTTACGTACGGGCACGCGCCGAAGGACTGGGCTACGAGTGCAAAGTGGGCATCATGCAACGTCCGGAACGGATTGTTTACATCGGGGTTAGCTCCCTGATTCATCCCTATTTACTGGAACTGGTAGTGTGGATGATTGCCATTCTGGCGAATTTCACCGCCATCCAACGCATGCACCACGTCTGGCGGCTGGAAAAGATCGAAAAGTCCGTGAGCGATGAAGACCTGGGAGTATGATCGCCTGAGTTTCGATGCATGAATATTTCACTAACTCGAGCGAAGATATGACCGAATTAAGTCTGTAAAGATAAAAAACAGAAAGGAGTACATAAATGGAAGCGTTACCGAAAGTTGAAATTGCCGAACCTAAAGGAAAACTGGGAGTGCTGACACCGGGAATGGGAGCGGTGGCGACAACCTTCATGGCCGGCGTTATTGCCGTACGAAAAGGTCTGGCTCGCCCCATCGGATCGTTGACTCAAATGGGCACCATTCGCCTGGGAAAACGAACCGAACACCGGGTGCCTCTGATTAAAGATTTCGTTCCCCTCTATGATCTGGAAAATATTGTTTTTGGCGGCTGGGACATTTTCGAAGACAACGCTTACCAGGCGGCCCTAAAAGCGGGCGTACTGGAGAAAACGCTCCTGGACCAGATTCGTCCGGAACTGGAAGCAATTAAACCCATGAAAGGGGTTTTCAGCAAAGACTACGTTAAAAAACTGGACGGTACCTACATTAAGCAGGCGAAAACCAAGTGGGATTACGCCCAGATGCTCATGGAAGACATTGAAAAATTTAAGGAAGAAAATCAGGTTGACCGCCTGGTAATGGTGTGGTGCGGTTCCACCGAAGTGTACATGAAACAGGAGGAAGTCCACGAGAGTCTGGAAGCGTTCGAGAAAGGTTTGAAAGAAAATCATCCCGGCATTGCCCCCAGCATGATTTACGCTTACGCCGCCATTAAAATGGGAATTCCCTACGCCAATGGCGCTCCCAACCTCAGTGCCGACTTTCCGGCCATGTACGAATTAGCCAAGCAGACCAAAACTCCCATTGCCGGAAAAGATTTCAAAACCGGTCAGACCCTGATGAAAACCATTCTGGCGCCCGGATTAAAAGCGCGACTGTTGGGGCTGGCAGGTTGGTTCTCCACCAATATTTTAGGCAACCGCGACGGCGAGGTGCTGGACGATCCGGCCTCCTTCAAAACCAAAGAAGAAAGCAAGCTCTCCGTTCTGGATCAGATTCTCCAGCCGGAACTTTACCCGGAATTGTACAAAAATTACTACCACAAGGTGCGTATTAATTACTACCCGCCCCGGGGAGACAACAAAGAAGGCTGGGACAATATCGACATCTTTGGCTGGTTGGGATATCCCATGCAAATCAAAATCGATTTCCTTTGCCGGGACAGCATCCTGGCGGCTCCCATCGTTCTAGACCTGAGTCTCTTTATGGATCTGGCCAGCCGGGCGGGATTCCAGGGAATTCAGGAATGGCTCTCGTTCTATTTCAAGAGCCCCATGCACCTGCCGGAATTGTATCCTGAGCACGACCTGTTTATTCAACATATGAAATTAAAGAACACCCTCCGCTACATGAAAGGTGAGGAACAAATTACCCACCTGGGTGCCGATTACTACGAATTCTACCGTTGATTAGCGATGGGGGAAGGGAGATTCATTCTCCCTTCCCCTTATGTTGAGCGTTCTAAAGGAAACTCCCGGAGCCGTATCGCTACCAGGAGCAGAGGGCAATTCAAGAAACAGGGATCATATGTCCACAAGCAAATCGCCGCTAAAAGATATTCTGAAAACCTCGTTACCCGCCGTAATTGACCTTTCGTCCCAGACGGTCACCTGGTTGATTGAGGCGATTTTCATCGGACACCTTTCCACCGCCGCCCTGGCCGGGGTGGGAATTTCCATTCAGATTGTGCTGCTCACCTTTGCCATTCTGCTTACTTTCGTAATGGGTGCTTCCATTATTATTCTTCGTTACCTGGGCGCTAACGACAGCTGGAACGCCAATCATGTGTTAGCGCAAGCGCTCATCATGGGCACCATCCTCTCCGTCGTCATCGGACTGGTCTGGTATTTTGGCGGTACCCAGCTGATGTTGCTGATTAAAGAAGACGAACCCATCGCTCGACAATTCGGCGCCCAGTATTTGCGGATGGCATCCTATTTTGCCCCAATTTTTATTCTCAATTTTATTGCCCTGGGCATCATGCGCATGGCTGGCGACACCTTACTGACCATGAAAGCCAATCTGCTGGCGAACATTATTCACATTCTCCTTTTGCCGTTGCTTATTTTCGGCCATCTGGGATTTCCCCGACTGGAAGCCCGGGGCGCCGCCCTGGCGGTCGGTATCGCCCACACCATTGGCTTTTCTTTAACCATTTACTACCTGCGCAGTCGCAAATCGGCTCTGTTTCTCTCTTTTCGGGAATACACGACCCCCAATTTCAACACCTTTAAGAAACTATTCAAATTGGGATTTCCAACCACCGTGGAACAGCTGGTCTGGGCCATTGGACAGCTGATTATTAGCTTTTTTGCAGCCCGCATGGGCGTGGTGGCGCTGGCCGTTCACCAGGTTTTCCTCAGGATTCAATCGGTTTTGAGCATGGCATTTCAGGGGTTTGCTCTGGCATCGATGACCCTGGTCGGGAAAAATCTGGGGGCGGACGAAGAACACATGGCCCTCAAAACCGGGAGGGTGGCCGGTCGAGTGGCTCTGATTTCCGCCTTTATTGTCTTTCTGGTCATCATTATTTTCCACCGCCCGATTCTTAGCGCTTTCACCTCCAATCCCGAGGTGGTGGAATTCGGCTCGAAGGTTATCTTCTTCCTGGCCATTTTGCAGATTCCCAAAGCGGTGAACATTGTCTTTTCCGGCAATTTGCGCGGTGGCGCCGATCTGGCCTGGTTAATGTGGCTTTCCATTTTTAGCGTGATGACCTTCGAGACTTTTGGCGCTTACCTGCTGGCTTTTGTGTTTAATCTGGGGCTGGTGGGACTCTGGCTCATTCAATCTGTGGATGAAACCCTGCGTCTAACCCTCAACTATTTCCGTTTCAAAGGGAAAAAGTGGAAAATTCTGGATTTGCACTAAAGGAAAACGCACCGGTCAGTCGGGCGAAAGACCCGGCGGCCCGGGAACGCCGGGTGTTGGATCATCTAAAAAAACGCGAACGTCTCGATGGGAAAAAAGATTGACACCACACACTACAAACGTTTCATTTCTTTTGAAGGAATCGATTTTTGCGGGAAGAGCACCCAGATTAACGCCCTCCTCGAACGTTTAACAGAACACGGCATTTCGCCCCTGCTGGTGCGAGAACCGGGCGGTACGGTAATCTCGGAAAAAATTCGCGCGATTCTGTTGAGTCCGGCCCACCGGGAGATGCACATGCGGACGGAAATTTTCCTTTACGAAGCCGCCCGGGCACAATTGGTGCACCAAAAAATTTTACCGGCCCTGCAGACGGGCAAATACGTGATTGCCGATCGCTTTTTCGACTCCACCACCGCCTACCAGGGTTACGGGCGACGGCTGGACCTGGAAGCGGTTAAACTGCTCAACCGCTTTGCCACCGCGGGACTAAAACCCTACCGAACTTTTTTCATTGACATCTCGGTGGAAGAAGCGGAAAGACGGGGTCAGCAAATGGGACGCGGGCGCGACCGCCTGGAAAGCGGCGGGCGAGATTTTTTCCAACGCGTCCGGCAAGGTTTCCTGAAGCTGTGCAAGGAAGAAACGGAACGCTTTGTCCGGATCGACGGGGAACGGCCGATGGACATCATCGCTCGCGAAATCTGGGAAATTGTCCGGAAAATCTGGGAGCTGTGAAACCGGTTCCGCTTATTCCTTCAATAATTTCTCAATATTTCCGCAGCACCAGATCCGAGCCCGACAACATCATTTTTTCTTTTCCCCCGAACTTCAGACCGGACGAATGAAATCCACCGACAAGTTTACCGGCTTTGTAATCCACCAGCAATTTAATCGCCTCCCGTCGAATCTGCTCCCGGGCGATTAATGCGCCTTCCAATTTACAATAAATCACGTAGTCCGGGTTCCCCAACAAGCGCAAAAACCAGCTGTTCGGCTTAATTTCACCTTCGCGAATGGTGGCATCCCCAATCGTTCCGGAGACTTTTCCGTCAGGACGAATCGTAAGGGTCACCGGCAGGCTGTCCTGCTGACACCAGGTTACAATAATCTTTCCGGCACCTTGCCAGCGGCCCGCCAATTTCTGATCCGGGGATTGAGAGAAACCGCTTGAACCACTCAACAGGTAAATTAAAAGGGAAAAAAGAATGAAAGGTGTTTTCATCTGAACCTCGAGCTATTGTTCTAACAATTTACTGGGAAGAGGGCAAATCGGGAACTTCGCTCCCGAAACGATTGTTAAGATTGCTCACCTCTTTCCGATCAAACCATTTCGTCCAGAGCAATTTCCTGACAAAATTAAACCTTATTTAACGAATCGCAATACCCAAAATCATCCGGGCGAGCTTTTAACCACTTGCAGCACCCGGGTTATTTCACTAAATTTGAGTAAAAAAGTCCGCTCTTTTAATTAATTCATCACTCTTGAACGACGCAGAGGAATCAGCGGCCCCATTTCGCGGTTGAAATGAAGACCCTGTAAAACCTGTTTAAGGACTGTTTTAATTGCCAATGAGCAAGAAACGATTTGCCACCATTATTTTCTTTTGTTTTTTACAAAGCTTACCCGGCATGTCCCGGGAACCCCTCCAGGTAACCAAGATTGGGTTTACAGGCAACAAAATTTTCTCCAGTGAGGAATTGCAGAACGTCCTTTCCATTCATCCGCCGGGAGGTTTAAAAAAAATATTTTCTACCGGTGAGATTGTCCCGTTTAACGAGAAAGTACTTCACGAAGAGATCGAAAATCTGATTCGAATTTATCAGAAAGAAGGCTTCTTATTTGTTAAAATTACGCCGCAAATAACGATTGATTCGCTAAATAACCGGGTAGAAATCCTCCTGCGCATCGAAGAAGGTCTGCCCATTACGGTAAAGGAGGTGCATTTTCGTCTGATCGGCGACACTTCCCAATTTGGAAACCCGGAGGCATCAATCCGCGCGTTGAACCCCTCCTTCAAGCTTCGGGAGGGAAAGCGGTTCCGGGATGCGGACTTAATTCACGATCAAGTGGAAATTCTACGGCACCTGAACAACTCCGGATACCCGTTTGCGGAAATCAAACCCGAGCTGCGCGTCCAACAGACGGATTACGAGGTGGAAGTTACCTGGAATATTCAGAGCGGTCCGCGCTGTGTTTTTGGCGACATTACCCTGACCGGCAACGAAAACACCCCGGCAAAGCTTATTTTAAAACAACTGGTGTTTCGCAGCGGGGAAATTTTCCGGCAAAGCAGTCTGGATCGCAGCCAACAACAGATTTTTGCCCTGGGACTTTTCCAGGCCGTAACGGTAAAAGCGATTTTAAGCGCGGACCGCGCTGCTTCCATTCCGGTGGTAATCCAGGTGCACGAAGCCCCCCGATTGACCGCCCGAACCGGTTTCGGTTACGGGAAAGAAGACAAATTTCGCATCTTCGCCAATCTGGTGTACCTGGGCAGTTTCGGCAGCGCCCGCCGAACCAACCTGTTGGTTAAACACTCCTCTCTGGAACCGTACAACATCAATCTGAAGCTAATTCAACCGGTATTTTTCAGCTATCGGACCGTGGCTGCTCTTAACCCTTTCTGGCGGAAAGAAAGGGAACCCGGCTACACGGTAACCCGTCTGGGTGGCAAGGTGTCTCTCATGCGCCAATTCTCGTCCTACATGCGTGGTTCAATCAACTATTTGTACGAGCGCATCGATCGCTCGGACGTCGGTACTTTTTCGGAACTACTGCCCCCGGAGGTCTCCGACGAGCTGTACAACAAAGCCGGGCCTATTCTGGGACTGACCTACGATTCTTCCGGGCCAATTTTCAATCCGGACCATGGCATTTTCCTCTTTTTAAATTTAAAGGCTAACGGACTCATTGTTCCCAGCGATTACCGTTATTTGAAATGGTCGTTCGACGGTCGCCGCTACCAGCCTCTTAAGCAGATGATCCTAGCCTACCGGTTCATGATTGGGGGAATCGTTTCCTGGAATAGCTCCCATTACGTGCCGGCGGAAGACCGTTTTTACGCCGGAGGAATCACCTCGGTGCGCGGTTGGGGACGCCAACAACTCGGTCCCAAAGACGAAACCGGTAAACCACTGGGAGGGAAG
>JAJRXE010000470.1 GCA_024276455.1 Calditrichota bacterium | reverse complement strand
GATTTAATCACAAAATTCCAGTCGATTCCCACTCCGTTTTATTATTACGATCTGGGCTTGCTGGAAGAAAATCTGAAAATGCTGCAAACGTATTCCGCCCAACACGGGTACAAAATTCATTACGCCCTGAAAGCCAATGCGAACGACCGAATTCTGAGGTTAATACGCCAGTACGGATTCGGAGCGGACTGTGTGAGCGGGAATGAGGTGAAAAAGGCGCTGGAGATGGGCTTCCCACCGCAGGAAATTGCTTTTGCCGGGGTGGGAAAGACCAATTGGGAAATTGAGCTGGCCCTGCAGGCGGATATTTTTGCCTTCAACGTGGAATCCATTCAGGAACTGACTGTGATTGACGGAATCGCGGCGCAGCTGGGAAGAACAGCCCGGGTGGCACTGCGGATTAATCCCGATGTGGAAGCCAATACCCATCATTACATCACCACCGGAAAAGAGGAAAACAAGTTCGGTATTCATATTAGTCACCTGGAGGAAGCATTAGAAGAGCTTGCGGGGTTGAGCCATCTGGAATTCATGGGACTGCATTTTCACATTGGATCGCAAATTATCGATCTGGAGGTGTTTAAAAATTTGGCTCTCCGGGTAAACGACATTCAAGCAGAGTTGGTTAAAAAAGGATTTACCCCTCAACATCTCAATCTGGGAGGCGGACTGGGTATCGATTACCAGAATCCCGACAAACATCCCATTCCGGATTTTCAGCACTATTTTTCCACCATTCAACAGTATCTTAAACCACTACCCGGGCAAACCATTCATTTTGAGCTGGGGCGCTCTGTGGTGGGGCAATCGGGTGCGTTGATTACCCGGGTGTTGTACGTAAAGAAGGGAGTTAAAACTCGTTTTGCCGTGGTGGACGCCGGAATGACGGAGTTGATTCGTCCTGCGCTGTACCATGCCGTCCACAAGATTGAAAATTTAACCGGAAATGGCTCACCGCAAATTTACGATGTGGTGGGACCCATTTGCGAATCGTCCGATTTCTTCGGGAAAGGGGTGGAATTACCGGAAGTGCGCCGTGGCGACCTGTTAGCCATCCGTTCCACTGGCGCCTACGCCGAGGTAATGGCGTCGAACTACAACTTGCGGGAAAAAGCAAAAGCCATTTATTCGGATGAATTGTTAAACGCATAACAGGGAGAAAAAGAATAATTTCCAATTCCAGCTCCTAAATAAATTCCAGTGTTCCCCCCGAAGAGGACCTTGGGGGACAAGTTTCACTGGTTTAAACTAAGTTTAGGGTTTGGAATTTGGCCCTTGAAATTTAAAAAGCAATGATCTAAACCTGAGGTTCTTTTATGAAACGAAATAAAATAACCGGTATCTTGTTTTTTCTTGTCGTGCTTATTCTATTATCTTGCCAGAGTAATCAGCAAATCATTCAGCAATTCAATACCCGGACCAAGCAAATTCAGCAGCAATATGCGCCAGATTTGAGCCTGAATGTTTTTTCTGTGAATCTGAAAAAGGAGCAGGGCAACTGGGTGCTGACGGGTGAAACCACGGTGCCGGAGGCGGAGAAAGCGGTAGTGGCGCTGACAGATTCGCTGCTGGGTTCCGGGAAATATGAAAACCGGCTAATCCGTTTACCGCATCCCGCTCTGGGAGACAGTATTTACGCTATCGTTACTGTCAGTGTGGCGCACTTACGAGAACATCCTGCCCATGCGGCGCAAATGGTGGATCAGTACATTCTGGGACGGACCTTGCGTCTCCTGAAAAATAAAGGCGGTTGGTACCTGGTGCAAACCGATTACGGTTACATCGGCTGGATGCGCCGGGAATCGTTTGTGAGAGTTGATAAAGCCGGGGTGGAGGCCTGGAAGTCCGCTCCCCGGGTGCGGGTTACTGCCCTTTTCCCGTTGATCTATTCCCGGCCGAGCACCGCTGCCGAGCCGGTTAGTGATGCCGTGTTAAACACACTGTTGCGAGTTGAGGGAACCTCCGGACACTGGTTCAGGGTGGCATTGCCGGACGGTCGGAAGGGGTACCTGCGCAGGGCTGACGCCGTACCGTTAAAAGAAGATGTGGTCCGGGGGGATTTGCGCCAAGCCATTGTTCGAACCGCCCGTCGTATGATGGGAATTCCCTACCTGTGGGGCGGTAATTCCAGTAAAGCGAACGATTGCTCGGGTTTTACCCAAACCGTGTTTAAAGCTAACCACATCGATTTGCCCCGGGATGCGCGGCAGCAGGCGCTGGTTGGTGACGAGGTTGTTCCAGATTCCACTTTTTCCAATGTGCTTCCCGGCGATTTGCTTTTCTTCGGTTCGAAAGAGAAAATTGTGCATGTGGGCATTAGTCTGGGCGGTACGGAATACATTCACCAGAGCGGCATGGTGCATTTGAACGGCTTCGATCCCCGGTCGGAACGCTTTAGTCCCTACCGCCGCAAAACCCTGCAAAAAATTATGCGAGTGCTTCCATGAAACGGGCAGTGGGGAGGTAGAGCGTGGGGACATATGGGAATAAGGCCTGGGGATTTAGAGGCTAACGGCATGGGAAGTTGGAGTTTGCGGTTTACAGGGTAATAATTCGATTTGTGATTTTCCAAATCATCACCGCGTCCTGGCGATTAATTTTTAAAGCTCTCAAAATATGACGTAACAGAAAGGTTTCAAGAAAAGGAGCGCAACATGATTCTGACCCGCAAAGAATTTTTAGCGTTAACCGGTAAATCTGTGGCAGGATTTTCCCTGATGAGTTCCCTGTTTGGGAAGGTCTTTGCCAGCGAAAAAGACGTTAAAAAACTTTTAGGAGATGCAATGATTGAGGTTAAAACAAAGAAACTGATTTTAAAACACACCTGGACGATTTCGCGCAACTCCAGTGATTTTAAACAGAATGTGTTTGTGAAGCTGGAGAAGGATGGCATTGTGGGCTACGGAGAGGCGGCGCCCAATGTGCGCTACGGGGAAAATGCCGAACTGACCACCCGGCGTATCAATCAAGCGAAAACGATTTTTCAGGGACGCGATTTTTTCCATTACATCGATATCAAGAAAGAGCTGGATGCCGCCATTACCGACCAGAGCTGCGCCAAGGCCGCGCTGGACATTGCCCTGATGGACTGGATTGGCAAAGCGTTGAATGTACCGCTGTACAAAATGTGGGGACTCAATCCCGCCGAAGCGCCGTTAACCTCTTTTTCCATCGGCATCGACACGGTGGAAGTGATTAAGCAAAAGGTACGCGAAGCCGAGGAATTTCCTATTCTGAAGATCAAGGTGGGAACCGAGCGGGATGAGGAAATCATCGGAGCGGTGCGTAGCGTGACGGACAAACCCATTCGGGTGGATGCCAACGAGGGCTGGAAGACTAAGGAGGAAGCGCTGGAACGCATTCAGTGGTTGAAGTCGCAGGGGGTAGAATTCATTGAACAGCCCATGCCCGCCCACATGCTGGAAGAAACCGCCTGGTTGCGGGAGCGTTCGCCCATGCCCATTGTGGCGGACGAAGCTGTGAAAACCGCGGCGGATATCCCCAAACTGGCCAAAGCCTACGACGGTATTAACATCAAACTGATGAAATCCGGCGGTCTGCTGGAGGCGCTGAAGATGATTCAGATTGCCAAAGCCCTGAATATGAAAATCATGATTGGTTGTATGATTGAAAGCTCCGTGGCTATTTCGGCGGCTGCCATGCTGGGACCGTACGTGGATTGGTTGGATCTGGACGGCAACCTGCTCATCAGCAATGATCCGTTTAGCGGTGTCAAGGTGAAGAAGGGGAAACTGATTTACAACAGCAAACCGGGCATCGGCGTGGAAGGAGAATTTTAGTTCTCCCCCTTT
>JAJRXE010000469.1 GCA_024276455.1 Calditrichota bacterium | reverse complement strand
GGGTTCCTGGCTGGCTTTCCCGCTCTTCTTTATTGGATTTTTTTTGCGAACTCCTTTTTTAATGGACCTGGGAATCCTCTTCTTTGCTGGCGTGGTGATTTTTCACCTGGTGACCCTGCCGGTGGAGTTTAACGCCAGTAATCGGGCGCTGGGCCAGCTGGAATCGCACGGATTTTTATTACGCGAAGAAGTGGTAGGGGCAAAAAAGGTGTTAAATGCCGCCGCCCTGACTTACGTGGCCGCCACGGCCATGGCCGCCATGCAGTTGCTGCGTCTGCTTATTTTACGTAATTACGTGGAAGATTAAATGGTATCCTCCAATGTTCGAAAAAGATCGCCCGAAGAATCGCCTTCGGGCTTTTTTATAGGCAGAGGACGAGGTTCCCGGTAAAAAACCGATTCGACGAATCCGGTTTCGCGGTAGGTTGGACTTTTAAATGGCGGAAAAATCGGTAGATGAGGATTGGCGGAAATTAAGTGACGCGGTGGGGGCGATTTTAATAATACGGCCGGTGAGAACCGGAGCTTTTGGTGAGTTTCAAATCCCTCAGGACACTCTCCTTGACCTGGATTCGAAAAGTGAAGTAACTAAACGCCGGATTGGGGGCCCAAGTGAAAGACATTTCCCAGCAGTGTAAATCGCGGTAGATCGTGAAATTCTGGTAATTGATCTGTTTGTTGATCAGATCGAAGTTGGCGGAATATTGAATCCGCCAGTTGGGAGTAAGCTGAACCATTCCGGTAACGTATGTGTTGAATGTTTTCCGAACATTGTGAATGTCGCTGCGGTTGTAATTGTAGGTGAAATTGAAAGACAAATCCCAGGGAATATTGAGGTTTTTCAGGCGCTCGAACTCCGGATCCCGGGTATTGTCCTGAAACTGAAAATCGTCTGTTTCCTCTTCTTCGGGAGTTTGTTCTGCGGCTTGATTTTTCCCCTTTCCGGATTCTTTCTCTTTCTGTTTGGGCGGTGCCAGACGAAAGTGGGCGTTAATTTGCAGGCTGATGAGGCGAGGCAGGGAAAAACCGTTCTCCCAGACGTATTCGTTGCGGTCGCCAACCCCGCCGCTTCCCGGTTTGTAAAAAGAATGAACGGCCGTAAGGGTGAAATCCACATCCCGGCGGGCTTTGGCCTGCAAGCTGGTCGACAGCCGACTCCATTTCAGACTGTCTCGCAAGAAATCGTAGCTGGTGCCAAAACCCAGGGTGAACAGGTCGATCTTCTTTTCTTCCCCGTTGCGAATAATTTTTCCTTGAAACAGATTGTTGACCCGAATATTCATGACCCGGCTTTGCCGCCGGGGGGTGGCGCCAAAAGGCGACTGGGCAAACAGATCGAGTTTTACTTCCCGCCCGCTGGTGTCGGTCAGCGTCTGAAAGTACCCCCACTGACTCGCCGAAAAGTCCGGTGCAAAACTGAAACTGATGCTGGGATCCATTTTGTGGCGAATTACTTTCAGAGGAACGAAGGGTAACTCAAACAAACCGTACAATGTGGTCGAAACCCCCATGCTGCTGGAGAAAGTTAAACGCCTCTTGAAACCTTTTACTTTTTGTTCGACAGCCTGATTGGAAGAATCGTCCCAGCTGTATTGCAGGTACTCCGGTACCCACAGCTCGTTAAAGGAGGTGTTAATATTGGCTTTGAAATAACGAAGCAGTTTGTTACTGAAGGAGAGCGATCCGGTATGTTGCCAGCCTAATTTCTCGGTCTTCAAATAGGTGGAATCGGTGGTTTGAAAAGTTTTGTTGCCCCGGGACAAAAAGTTGCTATTGAAACTGAAATAAATGTTGTGGTACCAGCGTCGGTCGAGTACGTTTTTCGATTTCAGGGGAAAGATGCTGGACTGGGTGTGGGAGAAAGTAATCCGCGGTAAAACGTAATCCAGATTTCCGGTCTGTAAATTTTCGGTGCGGTTAATATTGATGTTCATGGAATTCTTGTGGGACGGCCAGGTTTTGGAAATGGTAACGTTGGTCGTCAGAACCTGGTTCAGGCGATCGTTCAGGTTGTTGGAAAAGTCGCTCATAAAGGTGCGGTCGCTTTGAAAGGTTCCGTAACCGGTAATGTTCAGCGTTTCGCCTATTTTCTGACGGTGGGAAAAATTAATGTTCCAGCGCTTAATTTTCTGCCCGGTGGTTACGTCTTTGGGAGCAAACAGTCCCCGCACGTACCCGTCGAAATTGTAGCGTTTCTTGTAGCGAATTTCTCCGTTGTAAGTGACCCCGGTGCGTTCGTAAAAACTGGCCAGCAAGGTGGCATCCCAGTATTGCGAGGCGGCCCAGTAGTAACCAAAGTTGCGCAGGTAGTTCCCACCGTAATCGCTGGTGCCGTAGGTGGGCAAAATAATGCCCGATCGGCGGCCCCGTTCCATGGAGAACGCCCCGAAGGGCACCGCAAAAACCGGAACGTCGGCAATGTACAGTACAATGGGTTTGGCCACAGCGCGTTTGTTCATCAGAATCCGCATTTTGTGGGCCTTAAAGTAATAATGCGGGTGGTCAATGCTGTCGCAAGAGGTAAAATATCCGTTTCTCACCAGCAGGGTTTTTTCGCCAATCTTGACAATCTTGTCGCCTTTGTAGTAGCCGGGCTCCATCTCGGTTTTGGCTTTCAGTACTTTTCCACGCTTGTGTTTGAAATCGTATTCCAGTTGGTGTCCGTAAATGGGTTGTTCGCCTTTTTCGCTGAAAACCGGTAAAGAATGGTAAATCGGTTGACCCAGTGAATCGGTGGAATCCGCCAGCCCGGTTGCCACCATGTAGTTTTTCTCCCAGTCAATCACGACCTGACCTGCTTCCAGGCTCATGTTCAGGTATTTAATGCGAACGTTGCCTTTCAGGTAGGTCTTTTTCCGGTCCATGGAAAAAGCAATCTGGTCGGCGCTGTATTTCACCGGACCTTCCAGATCCGATTGCTTTTTCAGGGTGTCGGCCGGGGCGGTTGGTTGGGTCGAGGCGGTTTGGACGGAATCAACCTGCTGGCTGATCGCTCCGGAGGGAAAGATCGAGGCGAGTATGGTACAAAGCAGCAAGAAAATGTGTAAAGGGGGTTGCCGCATTCCTGGTTGATTCCCGCAAACGTTAAATTAATCCTATAGTTCTTTACTGAAATTCGAAGCGTTTGTTTCTCCCGAAAATTGTACAGGAATTTAATCGTTTTCCACGAGGGCGAAATCCACCTCGTTCTTTTCCCGATCGACAGCGACGACTTTGATTTTTACTTCGTCGCCCAACCGGTATTCTTTACCGAACTCCCGTCCGATAAGCGAGAAGGTCTTCTCGTTGTAAATGTAGTAATCGTCCCGCATCTGATCCATCCGGATGAACCCTTCGATGAGATAGGGAATGATTTCCACGAAAAGGCCGTAGGCCGTTACACCGGAGATTAGCCCGTTGAAAATCTCGCCCACGTGATCGGCAATCCATTCCACCTGTTTAATTTTTACACTTTCCCGCTCGGCTTCCAGAGCCACCCGTTCACGGTCGGAGCTAATCTGGCAGATTTTCTTAAGCTGCTTTTTCAAATCGGCAATGCGCTTGGGGGGCACCGGACGGCTGGCGTACTCTTTGAGCAGGCGGTGCACTTCCAGGTCCGGGTAGCGGCGAATGGGCGAGGTAAAATGGGTGTAATATTCAAACGCCAGGCCAAAATGCCCGATGTTTTTGGGCGAATAGGCCGCCTTCATCATGGTGCGTAAGGCTACTTCTTTAATCAGGATTTCGTCTTTGGTACCAGAGACCGAACGCAGAATTTGCTGGAACTGCCGGGGAGTGACCCGGGCGGGAATTTTAACCCGATGGCCCAGGGCGTTCAGGAAATGTTCGAAACGCTGCAACTTTTCGGCATCCGGACGTTCGTGCACCCGGTAAATGAAGGGAAGCTTCTTTTTACGGCGAAAGCCGAAGGTGCCATGTTTGGCCACCGTCTGATTGGCCAGCAGCATGAATTCTTCCACCAGTTCGTGACTCTGGTAATGTTCTTCGGGAAGAATCTCTACCGGCTTGCCCTGTTCGTTCAGAACAAAATGAACTTCCGGGGTTTCGAATTCGATGCTGCCCATTTCGATGCGCTTGCGGCGGAGTTTTTGACTCAGATCGCGCATTTCGCGCAAAACCGGAGCAAAGGGATCGTCGCTGTCCGGGTCGTCCAGGATTTGTTGAACTTCTTCGTAAGTGAACCGCCGTTTACTCTCGATGATGCTCTCGCGAATCTGGTAGGAAACCACTTCCAGGTTGGCGTCAATGTCCATGATGCAGGAGAATGTCAGGCGCGGAACTCCCGGTTTTAGGCTGCACAATTCATTGGACAATTTTTCCGGCAACATGGGAATGACCCGATCTACCAGGTAAATGCTGGTGCCGCGCTTCAGGGCTTCCTTGTCGATGGTGGAATTCGGCGGAATGTAGTAGCTGACATCGGCAATGTGCACGCCCAAACGGTAATTCCCGTTCGGCAGCTTTTCCAGCGAGATGGCATCGTCGAAGTCCTTGGCGTCCGG
>JAJRXE010000033.1 GCA_024276455.1 Calditrichota bacterium | reverse complement strand
TCGGGCTTAACGAAGGAGGAAGAACCATGTGGAGAGGACCATTTGGCGGCATGGGTTCTGGTGGGTACTGCATCTGCCCTAAATGCGGTTATCGGGCGCCCCACCAACCCGGCGTGCCCTGCCGGGAAGAACGTTGTCCAGAGTGCGGAGCCCGTTTGGTACGAGAAGGCGGGTACCACCATCAGTTAATCGAGGAAAAACGGCGGGCTAAAAATCGTTCCTGAAACGCCAGGCAGAATAAAGCGAATTGCTGAGGAGAGATGCCGATGCTGAAAGTTTTCAACGAAGCGGTCATGATTACCGGTTTCGTCTTCGTCATGATGCTGATCATTGAGTACTTCAACGTGTACACCAGCGGCGCCTGGTTGCAGAAATTAAAGAAACGACAGTGGACCCAGTACCTGGTGGCCGGCATCCTGGGAGCCCTTCCCGGATGCCTGGGCTCTTACGCAGTAGTGGCCATGTACACCCACCGGTTGTTAACATTGGGAGCGGTGGTGGCCGCCATGATTGCCACCAGCGGCGACGAAGCCTTTGTGATGCTGGCTCTGATTCCCCAGCAGATGCTCCTTTTAACGGTTTTACTCTTTGGAATTGGCATTGTGGCAGGAGCTCTGACGGATTTCCTGATGAGAAAACGCGCCCGGATTCCCATTGGGAAGTACCACGAGTTTAAACTCCACCAGGGAGATTCCTGCCAGTGTTTACCGCACGGCCATATTCTGGAACAGTGGAAGAAGCTCACCCCTTTCCGCACCACCCTCACGGTGGTTCTGGTGCTTTTTTCCCTGGCGGTGGCCTCGGGAGAAATCGGACCGTCGGAATGGAACTGGGTGCGGGTTTCCATTCTGGTCGTGAGCGGCGTGGCGCTCTTCATTGTGGCAACCGTACCAGACCACTTTCTGCAGGAGCACCTCTGGCAACACGTGGCGCTGAAACACGCTCCGCGCATTTTCGCCTGGACGTTTGGTACGCTGCTGCTGATGCACTTCTTGCTGGAAAATCTCCATTACGGCAATTTGATTCAGGACAATATCTGGATTGTGTTGCTGCTGGCGGGAATCATCGGGCTCATTCCGGAATCGGGGCCGCACCTGATCTTTGTGACCCTGTTTGCCAGCGGGACCATTCCTTTCAGCATTCTGTTAACCAGTTCCATTGTGCAGGACGGGCACGGAATGTTGCCGGTACTGGCGGATTCGCGCCGGGCGTTTGTGGTAATCAAAGGGATTAATCTGCTGGTCGGCCTGGCGGTAGGGGCTGCCGGACTGATGCTGGGATTTTAACCTCTGCTGGGAGGCCATATGGTTACTCGAGGCACGACCCGAGACCTGATTTTTGGACCGGTTCCTTCCCGGCGGTTGGGACGGAGCCTGGGAATCAATCATGTGTTTCCCAAAACCTGTAGTTACGCCTGTATTTACTGCCAGGTGGGGCGCACCAGACCTCTACAGATTCGCCGACAGGCGTTTTACCCCCCTTCGGAAATTTCCATTGCGGTGCAGGAAAAAATCCGGGAAGTTGAGCAACAAGGGGGTAAAATCGATTTTTTAACCCTCGTTCCGGACGGGGAACCCACCCTGGATCTTCAGCTGGAGGAAATTCTCCGCCAATTGCGAATCTTTTGCCGTCCCATTGCGGTGATTACGAATGCTTCCTTGCTCTGGCAAAGAAGGGTGCGTCAGGCTCTTACGGGGGCGGATTGGGTCTCTCTGAAAGTGGACGCGGTGAACGAGGCGGTCTGGAAAAAAATCAATCGTCCCCACGGCAGACTGCGTTTTGAACAAGTCCTGGAAGGTCTGAAGCAATTTTCGCGGGAATTTTCCGGCACTCTGGTAACCGAAACCATGCTGGTGCGAGAGGTAAACGACGCTCCGGATCACCTGCGACATCTGGCTGCTTTTCTGGAAAAGCTGAATCCCCGGGTGGCGTATCTCAGCGTTCCCACCCGACCTCCGGCGGAATCATTTGTTCAACCTCCCAGCGGCGAACGGCTGCTAAGCGCGTATCGGATTTTCAGCTCCCGCCTGTTGCAGGTGGAACTCCTGATTCAGTCCGAGGGAGAGGACTTCCTCAGTACCGGCCAGATTGCGGCAGACCTGCTGGCGATTGCGGCGGTGCACCCTTTGCGGGAAAGCGCCCTGCGGGAGATGCTTCGCAAAGCCGGACAGAACTGGTCGGTGGTGAATACCCTGTTAGAGCGCGGTCAGCTCCGGCGGGTGTCTTACCGCGGAGAAGTATTTTATTTAAAGAACGTTCGGCCTTCCGGAGCCGAAAAAGGGGTAAAAAAAGTACAACATTTTCTGAAACGGTGAGTTTGCACCAAAAACGGAACGATGGACGAAACCATTCAGATTGCCGTACCCTCTGAGGACGGGGAAACCATTTACCCGGGCATGCTCGGTCGGGCTCCTCGGTTTTACATTTTTCGGGTCGAGAAGGAACGTTTCATTCGGCTGGTGGAGATCCGCCCAAACCCATACGCTCGGACCCAACAGCATTTAAAAACCCTGGATGTGTACCGCATCATTCGCGATTGCCGGATCGTCGTTGCTCAACGCATCGGGCGCAAGGGAATCGAACGGCTGAAAGCCCGGGGAATGTCTCTTTATTTTCGGGCAGGGCGGGTGGCGGACGCCCTGAGTGAACTTGTGCAGGAAATTAAAGTACCGCCGGCCCGGGAGACTTTGAATTAACGGAATGAGCTGCGAAAAATCTTTAGGGGGGGCGAAAAATTTTTTTTTCTTGTCCACTCCGGAAGAAATGCGGCATCAAACTGTATTGACAAAAAACAAGGACACAAACATGCCCGAAACCCCTTACCTGGCGGTATTAAAGCGTTTTCGCGGAGAGAAGGTTAAAAATCACTACCCGGTTTTGCGGCGCAACGATGTGGAACAACTGCGGGGCAACCCCAAACGGGGTGATCTGGT
>JAJRXE010000468.1 GCA_024276455.1 Calditrichota bacterium | reverse complement strand
GGCGCGACATAACCGAAGCAGTGGCTTTAAGCCGCAAACGCTCAATTTCTTCGTTAATGGAACTGTCCTTCTCAATGTAAGTGTCCGTCTGGGGAATGTAAGCTTCCGGCTGGTAATAATCGAAATAACTGATGAAATACTCCACTGCGTTCTCCGGAAAAAACTGTTTCAATTCCCCGTAAAGCTGGGCGGCCAGCGTTTTATTGTGGGAAATCACCAGGGTGGGCTTATTCACCCGGGCAATTACATTGGCCACGGTGAAGGTTTTTCCGCTTCCGGTTACTCCCAACAGGGTCTGAAACTTCCGCCCTGCTTTTACTCCTTCCACCAACTGCTCAATCGCCGCCGGTTGATCTCCGGTCGGTTTGTATTTAGATACCAGCTTGAATTTTTTCATCTTAACCTCAGCATGTTCCAAAATTTAGGGACGCTTCCCCGGGAAAGCAAGTCGGGGAAAAGAGATTTCTCTCCTTCTGACTGAACCACACCAAATCACGTTATTTTTCCCGTACTTTGCTTGAATTTTTCCCTTCAATTTACTAAACTAAAAGCAAAAAAGATTTGCCCGGACGCATTGCTACAATATTTTTTAAATCGCAATTAAAATTAATTGCTTACGGTCACGTCTGCGACGCGTAATTTTGCTTTATATAAAATAGATTTTAATCGTTTGGGAGTTCTTTGAAAAGCACCTTTCCGCTACGATTTTACCGTACGATTGATTCACAGGGATGTTTTATTTAAAAAAGGGACGGGGAAATGAAAAACAAAAAAGATTACGATGTGATTATGAAAAATCGCCACGATCAGATTCTTAAGGTCGTGTCGAAAAGTTTTTACAATGAACTGGTGAAATTTGGCATTAGCACCAACGATCTGGTCACGGTCTCGTTGAATCTGTTGGACCAAATCACCACCGAAGACAAAACCCATGCCGACGGGAAGCAATATTACAATCACCTTTTTAAAATTAAAGACATTGAGGATGCCTGGGACGATGCGAATATTCTGAAAGTGCAAGAGGTCGCCATTCGGCCGCTGGAACCTCACCAAACCAATCAAGTGGCAACCTGGTTGCAAAACCAGGAGCTGCGTTTTCTCTTTATTCCGCCATTCCCGGAAAGCGTGGAAGCCCTTCACCACTACTTTTTCGAGGATCCGCTGCACCAGTATTTTGGAATTTATTACCAGAACCAATTCGTCGGCATTATTGGCGCGGACAATATCGACTCGGTTGCCCGCAAGCTGGAGATGAAAAAATTTGTGGGCGATCCCGGCTTACAGGGACGGGGCATCGGGAAACGGGCCACTTTCCTGTTCCTCTACTACGCGTTCAGAATCCTGGATTTTAACAAGGTGTACATTCACTCCACCGAAGCTAATATTCGCAATCTGAACCTTAATAGCCGGTTCGGATTCGAACTGGAGGGCATTTTCTTTAACGAGATTTTTCTGCAGGGGGAATACAAAGACGTCATTCGAATGGCATTGATGAAATCCGAGTGGGAAAGAATATTCGCCTGAGAAAGCCCTTTTAGCCCGAGCTCCCGGAACGTCTGATTACGGATCAGAAGGGCAGGTCCAACGCTCCTTTCACACCAGTTCTTTCACCGTTTTTACGGCGCGACGCAATTCCAGACGGATAAAACCAATATTGGTGTTTGCCTCACCAACCACCGAAATGTAGGCGTCGCTTTCGGGCACTTTAATGATAATGAGCGTCAAATCTTCGAAATGGAGCTCCATGAAATTGGCGCCGGTCGTCTGCATTCTTCGCTGCAGTTCCCCGACATGGGTAAAAAAACTGGACAGATGATTGCCCAGATCCACCGCCTCCATGTGCCCCTCTTCCGTGTCCGGCAGGTACGTAATGGGGAAACCGGCCCGGGTGTGAACCAGAACGAATTCCACCCCGGCGCTTTTGAGAATGGGTTCCAGAGCGGCCTTCATTTTTTCGTTGCGTTCCCGGCGCTGACGTTCTTTCTCTTCCACCGCGGACTCGGAACTTTCGTCCAGCCGCCGCAACCCCTCCAGCAGAAGTCCCTGCCAGCCTTTGTGAATGGTCTCCCGCGGAGCACGCACATTGCGTTTAACGGAAAATTCGCCCCCTTTCCAGCTCATGATGTAGTAAAAGGCGTTTTCCCCTTCCAGTCGGTCGGTTTCGGCGTGTACAATGTTCCCCTCGTGGAAGTAAATAATACCGGTCTCATTCTCGGTGGTTACATGGAGCGCCGAAGTAATTCGTCCCAGACAATTCAGTTGAATAATGTCGCCCAGTTGAAAATCGGAGACATTCCCCTTGAATCCCTTTTTTTCTTTCAGGGCGTCCAGAATCAATTCACGTAATTCATTAATCTCGAACGGTTTCTCAATATAATGGAAACAACCCAGTTCGTTGGCGGTCCGTTGCATTTCGGTGGAACCGTAGGCCGTCATGATTACCACTTTGGTTTGGGGATATTTATTTTTGATCTCTTCCAGCAACTCCAGCCCGGAAACCTCCGGCATCCGCACGTCGGTAATGACCAGGTCTACCGGCAACTGGCTTAACACCTCTTTGGCTTCCCGCCCGGAATTCACCGTAATAAGCTGAAATTTGTCCTGATCTTTCGACAGTTTGCGCGCCAGGGTCCAGGTTAAATCTTCTTCATCGTCCACAATGAGAACGCGTTTTTGCATGCCGGTCATGTTTACTCTCCAGGTTACTATTACCCATAATCGAATGGATTTTTATCCCCTTTAACGGATTCACTAAATTACAGCTTTTCCTTTCCATTCTCAAGAATTATTCCCGGATTGTTGGGAAAACGGGGCGATGATTCCCTATCTTCCGGCGGAGTTACGGTCCCGGCGGCATCAATTCGACATCTTCTTGCGAGGAAATTCAGCGGTCGGAATTGGCGAGGTGCCCTCGGAGCAAAAAAGGTAGTTTGCTCCGCCCCACCTTCGCGCTCAAAGGCAGGAAATAAAAAAGGCCGCCCGGTGTTTTAAATGGGCTCCGGGCAGCCTGAAAAATCGTTCAATGAAGCGCGTTTACATCAGCGCTTTAATTTGCTCGACCCGGTCAAGCTTTTCCCAGGGGAATTCTT
>JAJRXE010000467.1 GCA_024276455.1 Calditrichota bacterium | reverse complement strand
TTTCTCCATTTTCATTAAAATGAAGTTAATGTCTTCCAGATGCTCCCGGGCTTCCTGAAGGAATGCCTCCAGCACCTGGGGAGCCGGTTCGGTCATTGGCGGTTTTTCGGTGTAGGTGGGCGGAGCGAGCGTCTCGATTTCGGATGGGGCGCTTGAGGGCGCCGCAAAAGACTGCAGGTAGAGATTGAGCTCTTGTAAAATATTGGTGTATTCGGTTTTCTCGATTTTCCCTTCCTGAATGAAGGTTTTAATCACATCCAGGGCTCCTCGCAAACGGCGGATGGTTTGCTCCCGCTCCATTCCGGTTTGCGAATTCAACAGTCCGGTGACGTCCTGGAAAACATCCAGCAAATCCCCAATCTCCTTAAATCCCAGCATTTTAGAAGCTTCCCGAAAGTCGTGCACCGCCTGCTCCAGAGAGGGGAAATCGACCTGGTCGCTATCGTACTTCTTCAGCAATTCCAGGGTCTTCTCAATGGTTTCCAGATTCTGCCGGGTTTCTTCTTCGAAAATCTCCTTCAGAGACGAATCGCCCTCGGAAAGATAAAGATACTCAACCTCTTCTTCCGCCATCGGTTGCGGTTCTTCTTTACTTTCCGGCTCCGCTTCCGGCTGTTTTTCCAGCACCTCATTCACCCACTGTTCAATTCGCTGCAGATCCACTTCTTTCTCTTCCAGCGAATCGTGAATGGAAGCGGTCAGAGCTTCGAAGAGCTTCACCACTCCAGGATCCACCGTCAGTTCACCCTCCAAGATTAAAGAAGAGAGGTTTTCCAGATACCTGGCGAGGTTGGCAATCTCCGGATGGTTCAGCATCTGCGCCGAGCCCTTCAAGGTGTGAGCCTCGGTGTTCAATTTTTCCAGAGTGCTCCGCTCCTCCGGATTCTGCGACCAGACCGCCAGGTATTCCCGAATTTTTTCCAGGTAACGTTCGGCTTCTTTACGGAAAACCGCTTCAATCTCCTCGTCAATAAACTTCTCCCGGCTCAATTCGGCGGCCGCTTCTTCCGGTGCCCCGGGAGCCGTCTCCTCTGGCGCCTCCACCGGTCGTTTCAATTCATCCAGAAGCGTCCTCCATTCTTGCACCATGCGGTCAAAGGGAAGGCTCTCCGGCATCTGGGCAATGGCTTTCTGAAAGGCCGTTAAGAAAGCGCTCAATTCACTCCGGGCTTTCTGCTGCTGGACATCCGACAGGTCTTGGAGTTCGTCTCTGTCATTCACCATTTCATTGAGGAAAGTTTCCAGTGCCTCATTTCTGATTAACAGGCAGTTGTGCATTACAAATTCCAGATCGCGCCGGAAGTATTGATCCATCACTTCGGGGAAGGGAATCGATTCATTCCCGAGGGCTTTAATCAAGCGATTCAACCGGCGCAGGGTCACATCTTTGAAAGCGTCCAGAGCCGAGAAAACGTCCACCGCTTCTGGGGGCTCTTCCGGCACTTCTTCGGTCTTCTCGGCGAGCGCTTCCCCGGCCGCTTCGCCGCCTTCCGTTTCCACCGGAATTTCCATGGTGGTGCCGATTCGTTCCTGAACCTCTTCGTAAGTTAAAGAGAATGGATGATCGGCCAACAATTTCAGCAATCCCTCCACCACCTTTTTCTTACTGGTGGCCGGTTCCGCCTCTTCTTTAACCACCCTTTGCAAATGCTCCACAACGGCCAGGGCCGCTGGCAATTTCCAGATTTCGTACCAGGTTTTCAAATGATTTAAACGAGGAAGAATTTTCTCCCGCAATTCGTCTTTTTTGCGTCCCTTAAATTTCTTGAACAGCTTCTTCAGATCGTCCAGATATTTGTGATGCACTTCTTCGAAGAGCGGCTGCAAGCGCTCCCGATCTTCCAGCGCAAATTCCGGTTCCTTTTCCACTGAAAGACTGTGTAAGATTTGCTCTTTAGCCTCGGCCACCACCTTCAGTCCACTCTCTTCATCTTCTCCCAGCACCAGGTCCACGTATTCCCGATACGCCTGGTACAGCCGGTGAACTTTCTCCGACAAATCCGGCGGCACGGTTTTCATCTCCCCGAAGTAACGGCGACAGGCTTCTTCCACCTCCTGGCTGGTTTGCTCAATGCCGTAATATTTGTGGATTTTGCCCATGTCGGCGGTGATTTTAAAAATTTCCAGCACATCTTCCCGCCGTTCTTCCTCCGCCGGATTCTGCATGAATTTTTGCATTTTTTCGTCGAATTCGCTGGTCAGGCTCTCCAGTTCGTGAATAATGTAATCTCGCAGCAGGTAACGCAATTGTTTATCCTCTTCGCTCACCTCGGGTGCCGGAGTGGTGGAGACGCTGTCCATTTCCGCCAGGGTTTCTTCAATGGACTCCATTTCTTCCGTCATCTCCGCTTCACCAGCGGGTTCAGTCGGCGAGACCACGACCGGCGGTTTCTCCAGCTCGCAGAAAGCCCGAAACAACTCCGGATCGCTCCCGGCAAATTGTTCGAAGGAACGGGTTAATCTTTCCAGATTGGTATTAAACCGGGCCATATAACCGGTAAGCATTTCCGGCTGGTCGGGAATTTCCCAAACATTTCTCAAATCGGCCACCGTCTGTTGTGCCGCCTCCAGTTCCTGGTAATTACGCACCAGTTCCTGAAAAACGCTCTCGTCCCCGATTTTGTCCAGCAATTTAACCAGATCGGACAGGGCGGGATGCTGTTCCTGCCCGGCAAGCTCTTTTATTTTATTCCGAATTTCCTGGCGGACAAAATCTTCCAGAGTCAGCAGCTCCTCCTCGCCGGAAGCAGCGGCAAAGGTCTGGGCAAAGGTCTGTTGCCATTCGGGGTCTTGCTGCATGATCACAAAAATTTCCAGAAAATCCCTAGCATGATCGTCAATTTTTTGCAGGGCTTCCTCGGGAGAATAATTGGAAAGTCCGTCCAGAATATCCATGAAGAAGATCGAGATGTCGCTGGCGCCCGAAAGACGGGCCAGTTTTTCAATTCCCTGCACCGGGTCTTCTTCGGAAAACAAAAATGAAACAAAACGGTTTAAATCGTCCCGCAAACTTTTGCCTAATTTCTCTTCCCCTAATTTCCGGATGGCATCCAGAAGCTGGATAAAATAATATGTTTCAAAGCGAATTGGGAAATCTTCTTTCATTGTATTATTCCATCTCTTGATTTCGGCAATTAATTTTTATGTTCAATGTCTGGATAAACGGAATTTCGCCACGGCAATGCTTAAAATCTTTGACAGACTGGCCATTTCCTCAGAAAGTTTTTTGGATTTCTGAGCACCCTGAGCGGTATCCTGGGCAATTTTGGCAATGCGCTCCATGGCCTGGGCAATATTGGCACTGGTTTTGGTTTGATGTTTGAACGCTTCGGAAATTTCCCGAATCATTTTGGCAGATTCGTCCACTACCTGAAGGATTTCTTTCAGGGCGTTACCCGCTTCGTCCACTCGCCGGGTTTCTCGCTCCACTTCCAGCGATCCTTTTTCCATGGCTTCCACCGCCTCGCGGGTACCATTTTGGATGCTTTCGCCCAGAATTTCAATATCTTTGGCGGCCTGACTGGAGCGTTCGGCCAGATTACGAACCTCGTCGGCCACCACAGCAAATCCCCGACCGGCCTCGCTGGCCCGGGCCGCCTCGATGGTCGCGTTTAATCCCAACAAATTGGTGCGGTTGGCAATGTCGCTAATCACCTCCAGAATCGAACCGATTTCCTGGGAATTCTCGCCCAGAATTTGCACCTGACGGGCGGTTTTCTGGACGGTTTCGCGGATGCGGTGCATTCCCTCGATGGAATACTTCACCTTTTCGCTCCCCTGTTTGGCCACTTCAGCCGCCCGGCTGGCGGCCAACACCGCCTGATAGGAGCGTTCGTTCACGTACTTCACAATGTCGGCCATTTCTTTTGCGGCCTCTCGTACCACTTCAATCTCCTTGGCCTGAGTTTCTGCCCCGGTGGCCATCACTTCGCTGCTCTTCAGAATTTCGTCCGTAGCATGAGAAATGCGCTCGGAAGCCTTTTTCACATCGTAAATCAACTTACTGAGTTCGGAGATCATCAAATTGAACGAATCGGCCAGGGCTCCCAGCGTATCTGCAGTTACTTCCGCCCGCACGGTAAAATCACCTTCCGCCGCCTGCGACACAATCCGCAGCAAACTGGCAATCTGATCTTCCAGGCGCTTGCGATCCGCCTCGGTGGCGATCAAACTTTCCAGACGTTCCAACATCAAATTGAGGGCGTAGGCCACCTTCTCCATCTCGTCGTAAGTTTTGGCCTGGTAACGTAAATGGTAATTCCCCTCGCTCACTTTATTCACAAACGCCACAATATTGTCGATGGGGCGGGTAACGAACTGGGCTAGCACCACACTGGTCAGAAATGCCAGTCCTAAAAAGATGAGCAAATACTTCAGCAATTTCCCCCAGAATCCCGGTATGGCCCGCCAGACTTCCGCCGCGGCCATGTCCGCCCGAAATATGGCAATAATATCTCCATTGGGATCGTACAACGGAGCAAAAACGGCGTACTTCCAGCGACCGCCTTCCAGAAATTTCCCTTTAAATACAATCTTTTTTTCCTCCAGCACCTTTCCAATCTCGGGGTACCAAACGGTTGTTTTGAGGGTGTTCGCCACATTTTTGATGGAATAGAACTGCTTGACTTCCTGGGTTAAAATATTGGGCAGGAGAATAGCAATGTCGGAAATTTGCAGGGAATCGTTGTCCTGATTGAAAAGGTGGTAATAATGTTGAATCTGGGAGACCAGTTCCTCGTAATCGGTGGAGGTCACCGAACCTTCGGAAATCACCCGGGCAATGCGTTCGCCCGAAAAATTGGACGTCCCCAGACGGGCAATCTGAAGCAAATATTTTTTAACGTACCACAAACGGGTATCTCGTTCGCGATGATATTCACCGGAAGCCAGAAATACTGCCAGAATAATGGCCAGGACCCCGGTAACCAGAAAAAATTTCCAGCGAAAGCGGAATCGGACTTCATGCATTCACATAATCCCCATGTAAATTAATAAAATCTGCTGTCGGTTACAGCCGCAAAAAGTTGTTCGACATCCAGGAGAAAGATCGACGAACTTTTATCGGAAACCACCCCGTACAAATAATTTTCCATTTTCTTGGGCACCAATCCGTGGGCCGATTTAATCGTCCCTTTGGGCACATCTTTAATTCCATGGATTCGATCGGTCAAGATTCCCATCACCCGATTCCCCGCTTCTAATAAAATCACCATGTCGGTCGGTAAAATCGGCTTTTTTTCCATTCCCAGAATAAGCGAAATGTCCAGCAGCGGGTAAATATCGCCCCGGAGATTAAAGACACCCAGTACAAACTCCGCGGCATTGGGCACCGGGGTAACATCCGGTAAGGGGAATACTTCCCGCGATTTAATAATTTCCACTCCGAACAACAGGCTGTTAATTTCAACCACCGAATAGCGATCGGTCATCGGAATAGTTTGTACGGTCTCATTCATGAATTTCGACATCTTGGTCTTTGCCTATGACGCGCTCAATAGCCATGAACAACTCTTCTGGTCCAAATGGTTTGGTAAGATAATCATCCGCCCCCTGCATTTTCCCCCATAAAATATCGCTTTTCAAGCGTTTCGCGGAAACAAAAATAATTGGAATATCCTGAGTGGATTCCCGTTTTTTTAATTGCCGGCACAATTCGTACCCATTACTTCCCGGCAAGATAATGTCCAGCAACACAACCTCTGGTTGCAGGCGTTCCACCCAATCGATCGTTTCATCCCCCCGTTCAATTTCATACACCTCGAATCCAAAGGCCTCCAGATAACGGCGAATAAGCATGCGATCCGTCGCACTGTCTTCCACCACCAGGACTTTCAACGGCATGGAGATGATTACACTCCTATTAGTTCATGAATCTTTGCGATAAGTTCTTCATCCTTGAAAGGTTTGGGAATAAATCCGTTCGCACCCAACTCTTTCGCTTTTTTGGTTTCTTTGGGGGTGTCTTTGGCCGAAAGCATTAAGACGGGTAGGTCTGAATTCGTCCGTATGGTTTTCAATATGTCCAGCCCATTAATATCAGGCAGCATGATATCCAGAATCACCATATCGGGTTTTTTCTCGTCTAACACAGCAAGGGCTTCCTTACCGCTTCCCACGGAATAGATCTCGTAATTCTCATTTTCCAGAGCAATCTCCACCATCTTGCGAATCACCACGCTATCGTCCACCACCAGAATCGATTTTTTACGGCGGGGAACCGCTGTCTCTTCGGAAGGTGGCAAAATGGTTTCTTCTTTTACCTCGGTTTCCACCTGCTCGAACATATCTTCCAGGGTTTGCTCGCCGCCCTCGATTTCCTCCTCAAAAATATCCCCCAGATCCAACTCTTTTTCGGTCTCTTCTTCCGTGGGAGTTTCGACTTCCGGTAATTCTTCCGCAGCAGCCTGGGGCGCGACCTCCTCCTCGCCCGCCACCTTCTCCTCGGTCTGCTCCTGCAACAGATCGTTGATTAAACGATCCAGATCGCCGGTTTCCTCGGGCACCTTTTCTTCTGCTTCCTCTCCCTCGGAAATCATATCCGTTAACTGCTCCAGTTCTTCCTCAAAAGTTTCTTTCTCTTCCTCTTTTTCTTCCTCTTGCTCGGTTCTTTCTTCCATTTCTGTTCCGGCGGCAGCGGCTTCCTCTTTTACCTCTGTTTTTTCCGGTTCCTCCGCTTCCTCCAGGGTCAATTCTTCTAGATCAAGCTCCTCTGTTCCGGCGCCGGGAATTTCCAGCTCTTCCGGAGCGGATTCCTCCTCCGCCTGCTCTCCCCCGGATTCTTCTTTTGCTTCAGGTTCCAGACTAATTTCCTCTTCCACCGCTTCTTTCGTCACCGTTTCTCCCTCAGCGGTTACCAATTCTTCTTCCAGAAGGTGCTGGAGCGCATTTTCCACCTTTTCCTTTTCTATTTCCAGAAATTCCGCCAGTTGCGTTTCATCCATCTGTCCATCAACCGCAAAAAGTACTTTCCATTCGGTGAGAGGTAATTTTATGCTATAGACTTTTTCCGTCAAATGACTGGAACGCTGAAAAATTCTTCCCACTTTTTTACTCCTTTAAGATTTTTATTAGGATTATCGGAAAGGTCAGCACATACCTTAATTATTTTTAGAATTTATATTTAACTCAAAAAATTTAGACACAGACAATTAGCATGTCAAGGAAAATTAACCTCTTCTCTGAATCCTTTTATTATCGACCGATGTTCCTCATTTTTTAACATTTTTCAGCATTTTAATGCGCCCGGGACCGCCATTTTTCTTCGCTGCGATCTCAACTTGAACCACCTGCTGCCGAAAACGGGTGAAGCGCCCCAAAGATACATCAAATTCTCCGAATATTGCAAGCAATTATCATGTTTCCGGGGCTATTTTTTCACCCAAACACTTTTTCGAAAAAAATCCGCTTTACCGCTCAAAGATGCGAAAAGAACTCATTTTTCGCTGGCCAAAAACCATTTAAATAAAATCGAGCGGGAACCAATTACTTTAACAATTGTTTATTTTCTATTTATTCCTTAATTTTCGATTCTATTTAAGAACGACCGAACCAAGAAGGAGTACAAGGTGGAATCGTTAAATCAATTAATGCAACAGCGGCGCGAAAAGCTGGAAAAAATCCGGGCTCTGGGGATTAATCCTTACCCTCCGAAATTCGACCGAACGCACACCTCCCGGCAAATAAAGGACAACTTTGAGGCGCTGGAAGAAAAAGAAGTGGCCGTCGCCGGACGGATTATGTCCAATCGGCGCATGGGTAAGGCGGCCTTTTTCCACATTCAGGACATGGAAGGCCGGATTCAAATTTATGTAAAAAAAGACGAGGTCGGGGAGAAAACGTTTGAGCTTTACAAATTATTAGACATTGGAGATATTGTTGGAATTAGGGGACTGGTTTTTAAAACCCGTACAGGCGAAATCAGCGTTTTTGCCAAAGAGCTCCAATTACTGGCCAAATCGCTCCGTCCGCTGCCCATTGTAAAAGAAAAAGAAGTGGACGGCAAAAAAATTGTTTACGACCCTTTCTCCGATAAAGAGCTTCGCTACCGTCAGCGTTACGTAGATCTCATCGTCAACCCGGAAGTGAAGGAAGTGTTCATTAAACGCTCCAAAATCATTACCGCCATGCGGAATTTCCTCAACCAGAAGGGCTACCTGGAGGTGGAAACCCCGATTCTGCAGCCCATTTATGGGGGCGCTTCGGCTCGACCGTTTGTTACTTACCACAACGCCCTGGACATGAAACTCTATCTGCGAATTGCCAACGAACTGTACCTGAAACGTCTAATCACCGGCGGTTTTGAAGGGGTTTACGAATTCGGGAAGGACTTTCGCAACGAGGGCATGGATCGGTTCCATAATCCGGAGTTTACCCAGATGGAACTTTACGTGGCTTACCAGGATTACTACTGGATGATGGAACTAACCGAGGAAATGATCTCCACCGTGGCGCAAGAAGTGCTGGGAAGCATGAAAATCATTTATCAGGGTCAGGAAATTGACCTGACGCCCCCCTGGCGCCGTCTTCCCCTGCTGGAGAGCATCAAGGAATTTACCGGAATTGAGGTAGACAATCTGGACGATGCAGCCCTGAAGGATGCCGCGGAAAAGCTGGGGCTGGTAATTGAAGACAACTGGGGTCGGGCGAAAATCATCGACGAGATTTTCGGAGAATTTGTGGAGCCCAAACTGGTGCAACCAACGTTCATTATCGATTACCCGCTAGAAATGTCGCCCCTTTCCAAAATTCATCGCAACAATCCCCGTCTGGTGGAACGCTTCGAGCCGATCATTGCCGGGAAGGAAATCGGGAATGCCTACAGCGAGTTAAACGATCCGCTGGACCAACGGGAACGCTTCATGCAACAAATGCAATTACGGGCGAAAGGCGACGAAGAAGCCCAGGTCATTGATGAGGATTTCTTGCGGGCGCTGGAATACGGCATGCCGCCCACCGCCGGATTAGGAATTGGCATCGACCGGCTGACCATGCTGCTGACCGATTCTCCTTCCATCCGGGATGTAATTCTCTTTCCCCACATGCGCCCGGAGAAGCGGGAAGAGGAACATGAGATTGATTGGGAGTAATGACAGGACGTTGTAACACCGGGATTAACAAAACAGCTTTGTAAAAAATTGATTTCATAAAGGCAATTTAAATGGGTTTCGAAAATTTCATTGCCCGGCGCTACTTCCGGGCCAAACGGAAAACCGGATTTATCTCCATCATTACCTACGTCTCCATTGTGGGCGTTACCATCGGCGTAATGGCGCTGGACATCGTCCTTTCTTCCTTTAACGGATTCGAAAACGAAGTTCGCACCCGCCTGATCAACGCCGACGCTCACATTCAGGTACGAAAATATTACGTGCAGGGCATCGAAAATTACCAGGACATCGCCGACACGATCCGTTCCATTCCCCACGTCCTGGGGGTTTCCCCGGTAATCGTCAAAGAAGGAGTCATTCGCTCTAAGGACAATAACCAGCCGACCGCCATTCGGGCGGTGGATCCCCAGACCATTGCGCAGGTTAGCGAGGTTCCCAATAGTATTGTAGCGGGAAAGTTTGACCTGGGCATGCAGGAGGTGGACGGACGACGGATTCCCGGCATTGTGCTGGGACGCTACCTGGCAGAGAACCTCTACATTTTTGGTCCCGGTCCCATTGTCACCCTTTTCATCCTGCCCCAGGACGCCAACATTTTTTCTGCCCCCCGGGTGAAACAGTTCGTGGTAACCGGAATTAGTGAAATCGGCTTTTTCGAGTACGACAAAGTGATGAGCTACATCTCCATCGAGTCCGGTCAGCGCTTATTTAACATGCCTCACAGCGTTTCCTGGCTGGAGGTTAAACTGGACGACTACAATCTGGCAGGGAAGGTGGCCAATATCATCGAGAAGAAACTGGGCGGTTACCCTTATGTCGCCCGCACCTGGTTCGAGCTGAACCGCAGCCTCTACAGCTGGATGACCATCGAAAAATGGGGCGCTTTCCTGGTACTTTCGCTCATCATCATGGTGGCAGCCTTTAACATTGTCAGCTCGCTCATCATGATCGTCATGGAAAAAACCCGGGAAATTGGCATCTTAAAAAGCATGGGGGCATCTTCTTCCTCCATCATGAAAATCTTCATGTTCGAAGGAGTCATCGTGGGCATTCTGGGCACCAGCGTGGGAAGTTTTCTGGGCTTCGTCGTCTGCTACGTTCAGGAGAAATTCGGGATCATTCGCCTTCCCGCCGATGTGTACTTGATTGACAAGCTCCCCATGCAAATGCAGGTGTTTGATTTCATCATGATTGCCCTGGCGGCAATTTTCCTCTGCCTGATCGCCTCGGTCTATCCGGCGTACAAAGCCTCGAAACTCGATCCGGTGGACGCCATTCGTTACGAATAATGGAAAGGAAATCAACTGCAGCTCATGAAAAAGAACGATTACATTTTAACCGCCAGCAAACTGATTAAAGAATACCAGACCGGCCCGGAAATTTTGCGGGTCTTGAAGGGCATCGATCTGAAAGTGCGGCGGGGAGAAATTCTGGTGGTAATGGGGCCATCCGGAGCCGGCAAGAGCACCCTTCTGCACATTCTGGGAACTCTGGACCACCCAACTTCCGGCACGGTGCTCATCGACGGATTGAATCCGTTTCAATTTACGGAAGAAGAGTTGGCCCATTTCCGCAATCGCAACATCGGTTTTGTGTTTCAGTTTCATTACCTGTTGCCGGAATTTACGGCGCTGGAAAACGTATTGATGCCGCGCATGATTGCCGGGGACGATTGGAAACAGGACCTCGACCGGGCGAAAAATTTACTGGGAGAAGTGGGGCTGGCCGAGCGGTTAAACCACCGTCCCTCCCAGCTTTCCGGGGGCGAGTTACAGCGGGTAGCGGTGGCCCGGGCATTGATGAATAATCCCAAACTCATTTTTGCCGACGAGCCCACCGGCAACCTGGACACTAAAAACAGCGACGCCCTGTTCGATCTGATTCTAAAATTGAACCAGAAGTACGGACAAACCTTTGTAATCGTCACCCACAACGAACGCTTTGCCGGACGGGCCAACCGGGTCATTCACCTGATTGACGGCACAATTGAAAGCGAAGAGATCATTAACCCGGTGAATTCGCGGTAGTTTTTCCCGCGCATCCCGCAATCGGCCCTAAATTGTAAAGGTGTCCGTTAAATCGAATTTTCAATTTCACGACCGGATTTTTGAATGTGAGCCGCTGTGTCGATGAACTCGGAGGCGAAACCATGCTTCGCAAGAACAACAAACAAAACGATGACTGTTTACCAAACCAATTCCTATTTCAGCCACTTTGGGGGAACAGATTTATTTTGACGACCGTATTCCTCGCTGACCTGGCGAGCCCAAAATGCTGGTAAAAAAATGGCCATTCCGCAAAAGCCCATTGACGAAATTGAAGTGCAGTTTGTAAAAGGGGTGGGAGAGCGCCGCGCCCGGCTGCTGAATGAGGTGGGTATTTTTACCGTGGAAGATCTACTGTTACATGTGCCCCGCCGCTACCTGGACCGCAGCACCATTCTCCCCATCAACAAGCTCTCCACCGGCGAAGAGACCACGGTGATTGGCCAGGTGGTGAAGGTGGAAATCATTAAGTACCCCCGCCGCCGTCTGGAAGTGACTATTTACGACCGCACCGGCATTCTGACCGCCGTCTGGTTCAACCAGGTGGACTTCTTTGCCCGCATCTTCAAGAAGGATCAGGAGGTGGCCTTCAGCGGCAAGGTGGGTTTCTTTCGTGGCTGGCAAATGGTGCACCCGGATTTTGACATTATTGACGAATCGAAAGAACAACTGCACACCGGACAAATCATTCCCCTTTACTCCACCACCCAGCCACTACGCAAGATCGGGTTGGCCTCCCACGGCTTCCGGCGCATTATTCACAATGCGCTGGAGAAGTACCGGCAAGCGATCGAGGAAAACCTGCCGGAATTTCTTCTGCGCAAGTACCGCCTCTTGCCGCGGGCGGAAGCGTTCTTCCAGATTCACTTTCCGGACAGCATGGAACAGGTAAAGCAGGCCTGGCGCCGCTTCAAATACGAGGAGCTTTTCTACCTGGAACTTCTGATGGCGCTGCGGCATGCCCTTTACCGCTCGCCGGTGCAGGGAATCAAGATGGAAACCTCGGGGGAACTCATCCGGCGGGTGCTGGCGCGGCTGCCTTTCCAGCTCACCAAGGCCCAGCGCAAAGTGCTGCGGGAGATTTACGCCGACCTGAAAAGCGGGCATCCCATGAACCGCCTGCTCCAGGGCGATGTGGGCAGCGGCAAGACGCTGGTGGCGCTCATCACCGCCCTCATCGCGGCGGAGAATGGCTACCAGACCGCTTTCATGGCGCCCACCGAAATCCTGGCGGAGCAGCATTACCTGAACATCCGGGACCTGCTGCGCGGCTTTCCCATCCGGGTAGCGTTGCTGATCGGGTCGCTCCCTCCGGCGGAAAAAGCCGCTGTGCAGGAGCAGATCCGTAACGACGAAGTGCACCTGGTCATCGGAACCCATGCCCTGATTCAGGAAAAAGTGGAGTTTAAAAATCTGGGATTGGTCATCATCGACGAACAGCACCGCTTTGGCGTGCTGCAGCGCGGCGAGCTGATGAACAAGGGCTGGAATCCTCACCTGCTGGTCATGACTGCCACGCCCATTCCCCGCACCCTGGCTCTCACCCTCTACGGCGACCTGGACGTGTCCATTATTGACGAAATGCCTCCGGGCCGCCAGCCCATTAAAACCGTCTGGCGCACCGAAAAGAAGCTAAAGGAGATTTACCAGTTCATCCGGGAGAAAGTGGCTCAGGGAGACCAGGCTTACATCATTTACCCCCTGATCGAAGAATCGGAGAAAATCGATCTGAAAGCCGCCAAAGAGAGCTACGAGCATTTGCAAAAGCAGGTTTTCCCGGAATTTCGTCTGGCGCTGCTGCACGGCCGCCTGAGCAACCGGGAAAAAGAGGAGGTAATGGCCCAATTCAAGAGCGGGGAAATTCAGATTCTAGTGAGCACCACGGTGGTGGAGGTGGGGGTGGATGTGCCCAATGCCACCATTCTGCTCATCGAGCACGCCGAGCGTTTCGGGCTGAGTCAGTTGCACCAGTTGCGCGGTCGGGTGGGACGCGGCCGTAAAAAATCCTACTGCATTCTGGTCACCCCGGAAAAGATCAACGAAGTGGCCCGCCGCCGCATGGAGCTCCTAGAAAAAACCGGCAACGGCTTCATGATTGCGGAAGAGGATTTGAAGCTGCGCGGTTCGGGAGAATTTTTCGGCACTCGCCAGCACGGTCTGCCGGATTTGCGCTTCGCCAACCTGGTGGAAGATCAGAAAATCATCCAGGCCGCCCGTCGGGATGCCTTCGCCCTGGTGGAAAACGATCCCCACCTGCGTCTGCCGGAACACCGCCTGATCCGCCGCTACTTCCAGAAAAAATACGCAGACAAGTTTAAACTGGTGCAAATCTCCTGATTTTGGACCGATTGTGCCGGGCTTTCTCGCTGAATCTTCTTCTCGAAACGCCGTTCCTCAAGATCAACCATTACCCTCCGCCCCGGAGCTTCTCATCCCTTCATCTTGCAACTCATGCTCATATTGGCTCTTTCGGAGTAAAGTCGCATTCCCTTCGGGCAAGAAGCGGTTGCTCCCAGAAACGCTGTTAATCGTTGAGAACGCTCCAAATACAGTGCACCACTGGTGCAAACTCCCTTTTCATCTCCAAAATCTCTCACTCCAAACAGCAGGGTGTTCGGTTAACGGCAAGCCCATCGTCGGAAAATGTTTTCGGCAAATGTTAAAAACAGGCGATTTCAGTTTTCTGTTTGCATCCCCTGATTTTTCTATTATATTAATAGCAGAAAAAATACGAAGGGAAGGCATGATCCGGTTCCATTTAAACAATCTGCATCACCATCATAATCATCATCTCGTGTGGCAGGATGGAGCCGGAGAGCTACAGATTATTTAACTTTTTTAAATTTCTTGAATTCAGCAGCCCGGTTCCATCAGGAGCCGGGCTTTTTTAATATCTTTCACAAAGACACTAAGTTGAAAAAAATAAAAAAGCAATTGTGGGATTTGACTTTTGAAGTAATCGAATTAGGAAAAAACATGACAAAACACTAATACAATGATTCAAAAAGTTTTTATGACTTTGTAGCTTTGTGTAATGCTAACCAACAACGAATGAGGAAAATATGATTACCCTGGCACTCCAAAAATCGGGGCGATTGAGCGAGAGGAGCTTGCAACTTCTGAAGGAGTCCGGCATTCACCTGGAGAATGGCTCTTCCCATCG
>JAJRXE010000466.1 GCA_024276455.1 Calditrichota bacterium | reverse complement strand
GAATTAACGCTCGAGATACCGGTGGTGGACTTAAGCAACCTTTCCCGGGAAGACCGCGAAGCCGAAGCGCTGAAGTTAGCCCGGGAAGAAGCGCTGAAGCCGTTCGATTTGCGAACCGGACCGCTGATTCGAGCCCGCTTGCTCCAACTGGACGACGAAGACAGGATGATTCTCTTCACTATGCACCACATCATCTCCGATGGCTGGTCAATTAGCGTGTTGATTGAGGAGATCGCCTCGATTTATGCCGCGAAGGTCATCGGGCATCCCTCTCCCTTGCCGGAATTGAAGATCCAATACGCCGATTTTGCCGTCTGGCAGCGCCAGTGGTTACAGGGCGAGGTATTGGAGGAGCAATTGAACTACTGGAAGGAAAAGCTGAGCGATGCACCCCCGCTGCTGGAGTTGCCCACCGACCATCCCAGGCCGCCCTTGAAAACGTTCAACGGCGATCACCTGTCGTTTGTAATTCCCGCCAAGGTGATGGAAAAATTGCGCCATATCGCCCGGCAGGAAGAAGCCACCACCTTCATGCTGCTGCTGGCGGCGTTTAACGTGCTGCTGTCGCGCTATTCCGGTCAGGACGATATTTGTGTGGGAACGCCCATTGCCAACCGAACCCGCGAGGAGCTGGAGAATTTGATTGGCTTTTTTGCCAACACCCTGGTAATGCGCACGGATCTGTCCGGTCGTCCGGATTTCCGGGAATTGCTGCGGCGGGTGCGGGAGACCGCCCTGGGGGCGTACGCCCACCAGGACATTCCTTTCGAGAAGCTGGTGGAAGTGCTGCAACCCGAGCGCGATTTGAGCTATACGCCGCTCTTCCAGGTCATGTTTGTGCTGCAAAATACCCGCGCAGTGAATCGGGAAATTCAGTTACCTCATCTGAAAATGGTGCCGGTTGAGGCCCAGAGCGTCGCCACTCAATATGATTTAACCCTCTCCATGGAAATTGGGGAAAAAGAGTGGGTCGGCACCCTGGAGTACAACACGGATTTATTCGAGCGAGAGACGATAGAGCGGATGGTGGGTCATTTTCGGCGATTGCTGGAAGAGATTGCCCTTCATCCGGAGGAGCCGATCACCCGTTTGGAGATGCTGACCTCGGAGGAGAAGCGTTTGTTGCTGGAAGATTGGACGAGGACCGCCCGGTCGTATCCTTCGGATCTGACGGCGCACGGTTGGTTTGAGCGGGAGGCGGCAGTTCATCCCGAGCGGGTGGCGCTGGAGTACGAGGGTCGGGAGCTGAGCTACGGTGAGCTTAACGAGCGTTCGAATCGGTTGGCGCACTGGCTGCGGGGCCGGGGGGTGAGTTCGGAGACGGTGGTGGGTTTGTCGGTGGATCGTTCTCCGGAGATGGTGATTGGATTGCTGGGGATCATGAAGGCGGGAGGTGCGTATTTGCCGCTGGATGGGAGCTATCCGTTGGAGCGGTTGCGCTACATGCTGGAGGATTCGGGGGTGAGGATTTTGTTGACGCAGGAGTCGCTGTTGTCCCGTTTGGAGGAGTTGGATGTGGAGGTGGAACTGGTGTGCCTGGATCGGGATTGGGCGGAGATTTCGCAGAGCAAGGGGGAGAATCCGGACTGGGAGGTTGATCCGGATCAGCTGGCGTACATTATTTACACCTCGGGTTCGACGGGACGCCCGAAGGGGGTGCTGTTGTCGCACCGTGGATTGGTGAATTTAGCGCACACCCAGATTCGCGAGTTTGGAGTGGAGGCGGGGAGTCGGGTGTTGCAGTTTGCCTCTTTTAGTTTCGATGCCTCGGTGTCGGAGGTATTCATGGCGTTGTTGAGTGGAAGCACGCTGGTGTTGGTGCCCGGGGAGCGATTGCGAGACGTGATGGAATTGAGTCGCTTGTTGGAGGATTTGTCGATCCAGGTGGTGACGTTGCCGCCGTCGGTGTTGAGTGTGTTGCCGGAGGGCGAGTACAGGTCGTTGCGGACGCTGGTGAGTGCGGGGGAGCGTTGTAGCTGGGAGCTGGTGCGTCGTTGGGGAGTTGGACGTCGTTTTGTGAATGCCTACGGACCGACGGAATCGACGGTGGGGGTGTGCAACTATGTGATAGAGGGGGAGGTAAAGGAGCGAGGGAGCAGTGTTCCGATCGGGGTGGCTTACGACAATGTCCGTTTGTACGTATTGGACGGTGAACAGAAGCCGGTACCGATTGGTGTTCCCGGGGAGTTGTACATAGGTGGAGTGGGTCTGGCGCGGGGATATCATGGTCGAGCGGATTTGACGGCGGAGCGCTTTGTACCGGATCCGTACGGAGAGGGAGGAGGTCGTTTGTACCGGACGGGGGACCTGGTTCGTTACCTTCCGGACGGGAATTTGGAGTTTTTGGGTCGTCTGGATGACCAGGTAAAGGTTCGGGGATTTCGGATCGAGTTAGGCGAGATCGAGTCGCAGTTGAGCGGCCATGAGGGGGTACGCGAGAGTGTGGTGTTGGTACGTGAGGAAGGTGGAGGCGATGCCCGGTTGGTGGGCTATGTGGTGTTGGAGGAAGGGTATGAGCTAAAGGGAGTGGAGTTGCGGGATTATTTGCGGAGTCGCTTGCCGGAGTACATGGTTCCCTCGGCGGTGGTGGTGCTGGAGTCGTTTCCGCTGACGCCGAACGGAAAGATCGATCGCCGGGCGTTGCCGGCACCGGAGCTGGATCGCGAGGCCAGTGGAGTGGAGTACGTTGCCCCCCGCAACGATCTGGAAATTCGTCTGGCAAAGATTTGGGAAGATACCCTGCGGATGAAAAAAGTCGGGGTAACCGACAATTTCTTCGATCTGGGCGGACATTCTTTACTGGCGGTTCGACTATTGGCCCAGATTGAAGAGGAGTTCGGGCAGGAAATCTCTCTGGTCGAATTTTTCCAGGATCCCACCATCGAAAATCTGTCGAAAATCCTGAGTTCCGATCAGGAAGTAGAATCGGTGAGCAAGGTCCTGGTAAAATTCCACGATGTTCCCGGTAAGAAACCTCTCTTCTTTATTCATCCTTCCGGTGGCAGTGTGCATTTTTACACATTTCTTGCCAACGAAATTGGACCCGATGTCCCGTTCTACGGTATTCAGGCCGTGGGAGTCGATGGCAAACAACATCCCCATGAGCGTATCGAAGATATGGCCTCCTACTATATTGCGGCTATTCGTACCCGTCAGTCGGAAGGTCCTTATTACATTGGTAGCTGGTCTATGGGAGTGGTAATTGCCTACGAAGTGGCCCGTCAATTAACCGCCATGGGAGAAGAAGTAGGCCTGCTGGCAATTCTGGATCAGGGACCGTACCTGCCACTGGAGGAGCCGGAAGACAGTGCCGAATTCTTATCTCGGATGTTTATGGGGCGGCTCAAAATACCGGTGGAAGAACTGCGAAAAATGGACTACGATGATCAGATAAAGTACGTGCTTAAAAAAGCGAAAAAAGCCCGGCTTTTCTCCCGCTTCATTAAAGTGAAACACTTTAAGAATTATGTGACGATCTTAAAAATTCAGCAGGATGCCTGGCGGAATTATCGCCCCGAGCCGTTCCCTGGCAAAGTTACCCTGTTCCGCTCAACCGAGCGGCACGACGAGCCCGGCACTCCTCCCGATCTGGGTTGGTCGGAATTGGCGCAAGGCGGAGTGGATATTATTGAAATTCCCGGTGATCACAATACCATCTTACATGAACCAAATGTAAAGGTGTTGGCCGAGAAATTACGTGAATTTTTAATTTGAAGAATTTTCTAATTCTCATTCTCTCGGGTTGGTTAGTCAAGGGGGTGTTCTTGTGAAGAAAAAATAGAGGAGGAATTATAATTAGTTTTGATAATTTGCTGTTTTTTAATTATTTTATCAGATTGAAAAACTGAACGGTAAACCTGAGAAAGTGGAATATTTTTTCGTGGTGGGGGTGGCTTGAATTCACAAGATCGTGCACCAAAGAAGTTATTTAATAAGAATTACTTTCTCCTCTGGCAAGGCCAAACAGTTAGCCGGCTGGGGAATCAGGTCTTTACCATTGCCTTAATTCTCTGGTTGACGGATGCGACCGGCTCCCGTAGTTTAATTGGCCTTCTGGGAATGACCGCCGGAATTCCAGCAGTGTTGCTGAGTGCGTTTGGCGGGGTAATTGCCGATCGCTTCCATCGGAAAAAAATCATCATAATCAGCGACATTTTAAATGGACTTCTGATTTTGAGTCTGGCGGCACTGTTTTTTTATAAGCCGCAGGATACCAACCTGATTGTAGCCGCCATCTTTTTGATTTCCATCTTTTCCGCCGTAATCGGTTCGTTCTTTCAGCCAGCTATTTCAGCCTCAATCCCCGATATCGTACCTAAAGATAAAATTTTTAAAGCCAATTCTCTGGGACAGTTTTCCATTAAGCTGTCCATGATCTTTGGACAGACCCTGGGCGGAATTTTATACACCGCCGTCGGTATTCCGATTCTGGTACTGGTGGACGGATTAACCTTTTTATTTTCCGCGTTTAGCGAATCGTTTATTAATATTCCCCAAAAAATAAAGCAAACGGAAGGTAATTTTAAAGAACAGTTTCAGGCTTTTAAGGGAGATTTTGTTGAAGGGTTTCATTACATCTGGAATCAAAAAGGGCTCAAGAAATTAGTGCTGGCCTCGGTATTGTTCAGCTTTTTTACCATGCCGGTGTTGGTCCTTCTTCCCTTTTATGTACAGGAGACTCTAAAAGCACCCGCTTATTGGTACGGTTTTTTGACCTCGGCGTACGGGGTTGGGTCTTTCCTGGGATATTTCGTGGCCGGATTCATCCCTTTACAGGGAAGTAAACGCGCGACGCTGCTGTGTGTGTTTATGATTCTTGATGCTTTAACCTACGGAATGTTAGGGATTGCGGGTGCCCCGATTATTGCGGCAATTATTTTCGTCATGGCCGGTTTGATGAGTGGATTTGTACAGGTCAGCATCTTCTCGATTCTCCAGATCACAACTCCAAGCGAAATTCGCGGACGGGTGTTCGGTTTTCTAACCACTCTCTCAGGAGGACTGTCTCCATTAGGAATGGGGTTGGGGGGTGTAATTGGCGATTTAACCGGTTTTAGCATTTCAACTTTGTATTTGTTAGCCAGCGGCATCCTGGTGCTTATTGCTCTCTCGGTCACTTTCAGCCCAGTTACTCGCGAATTTCTGGCCTTCGATGTGAAAGGGAAGAGAAAAAGAAAACTTACCGCTACAGAAAAACTGTATCTGCAAGCATTGGAATATTATGGCGATGGCAAATTCGATCTCTCGGTACAGCTTCTCTACAAGGGATTGATGTTGAATCGACGAGATAAAAATATTTTGTTCCAACTGGCCATGGTTAATTACAAGATGGAAAATTTTGAGGAAGCCATCTGGTTTATTAATCAGTTGCTCGAAGAAGATCCCCATCACGAAGCGGGGATTGTGCTTCTGTCCGCTATTTACGCTCAACTCGGAAAATACGAAAAGGCCAAAATTGCGCTTGAAAAGTTGTTACAAAAGAATCCCAACCAAAAAAATGCGCTCATCAACCTGGGGGCGGTTCTGTTACAACAACGCCAATTCGATGAGAGCATTGCCATTTTTGAGCGGGTAATCGAAAAATACCCCAAAGAGGTTCGCGGATATTTGGGATTGGTAAAAAATTACCTGTTTCTGGAAAAGAAAGACAAAGCCGATTATTATTTGAACATTGTTAAAAAAATGATT
>JAJRXE010000465.1 GCA_024276455.1 Calditrichota bacterium | reverse complement strand
TGGAGAAAACTCTTGATTTTTATACGATACTATCGTATAATATTGGTGCTTTTTATACGATAGCAACTTTTTTAATGGCGAACAAAATGACCAACTTATCGGAAGAACTGTTTCAATTTAATCCCTGGTGGGAAGGTGATTTTACTCCGGAACTTATCCCCCGCGAACAATATCTTAATTTTCTGAAAGATAATCTCACTAACCGCGACATTATTCTGATCACTGGACTGCGGCGCATCGGGAAGACTTCTCTCATGAAACTTTTCATTCGACACCTTCTCGACATCATAAAACCAAAATTTATTTTTTATGCTTCACTGGATTCACTTCCTCTGGAACCTTTCTCTGTTTCGGAAATAATACGAACATTTCGGAAAATTCATGGTTTATCTCTCGATGAAAAAGTATATTTGTTTTTAGATGAAGTAGGTTACCGTCCCCACATTCATCAGGAATTAAAAAATTTATACGACCAGCAGAATGTCAAAATTTTTGCTTCCTCTTCTTCGACCACAATTCTACATGACACCAGAGCGTTTTTAACGGGTCGTGCACGAGTACTGGAAATTTTACCGTTATCTTTCAAGGAATTTCTGCATTTTAAAAATCTTCAGCCTAAAAAATCGGAATCTTACCTCCTCGAATCTTATTTTGAGGAATATATGCAAGTGGGAGGCATTCCCGAATACGTTTTGACAAACGATGTCAGTTATCTGGAAAATTTGATTGAAAATATTATTTACAAGGACATTATTTCTTTTCACGGCATTAGAGACATATCCGGGATAAAAAATTTATTTAGTTTGTTGATGGAGCGAGCGGGGAAGCAGATAAGCATAAATAAAATGGCCCACATTATCAATCTGGCTCCGGATACCATTCGTCGATACCTGGATTTTTTTGGACAAACATATCTGGTTTACACAATTGAGCGCTGTGGAAAATTGAACGAACGGTTGCGTTCACCTAAAAAACTCTACGCTGCTGATGTGGGAATCAAAAATTATCTTACAGGCTATAGAGACAAAGGAGCTATTTTCGAGAATTTAGTATTTTTAAAAATCAAACAGCATCAGCCTTGCTATGTTTACCAAAATGGCCTGGAAATCGATTTTTATTTCAACGACACCTTAATTGAGGTGAAATACGAGAGGGAACTGGAATCCAAACAACAAACATTGTTCGAGCAATTTCCCGCCCGGCGAAAGATGGTCATTGGCAACGTGAAAGATTACATGAATTTGTAGGAAGAAACACTTCAAAAATTATTAATTTCCCGGTTAAACCAAACCAGAGGTATTTTTATGGCTGAATTCAAACCTCATGTTCCTCACGAGAGCACCATGAAGGATTTTAGCGTGCGAGCACTGCTGGTGGGTGCGGTGTTCGGGATCCTGTTTGGCAGCGCCAATGCCTATCTGGGTCTCAAAGTCGGTCTGACCATCAGTACTGCCATTCCGCTGGCGGTGATTTCCGTGGCGCTTTTCAAATCCATGGAGACCATCTGGGGTAAAGCCTCCATCCTGGAGGCCAATATTGCCCAGACCACCGGCTCGGCCAGCTCTTCCCTGGCGTCGGGAATCATCTTTACCATCCCGGCGCTGTTCATCTGGGGATTCGAACCGGGACTGTTGCAGATCGGGTTGCTGGGACTACTTGGCGGCATGCTGGGCATCGCCTTCATGATTCCCCTGCGCCGCTTTTTAATCGTAAAAGAACACGGTACGCTTCCCTACCCGGAAGGCACGGCCGCCGCCCAGGTGCTCATTGCCGCCGATACCGGTGGGAGCAAAGCCCGCTACGTGTTTGAAGGGCTTGGTCTGGGCGCCATCTACAAAGGGCTGATTTCCTTCGCCCAGCTCTGGCCATCGGAAGTCGGGTTGAAAATTCCCGGACTGAAGAAAGGTCTGCTGGGACTGGAAGCCACTCCTGCTCTGCTGGGTGTGGGTTACATCCTGGGCTTTCGCATAGCCGCCATCATGGTGGCCGGCGGATTGCTCTCCTGGCTGGCGATTATTCCCACCATCGCCCATTTCGGAGAGATGGTGAAAATTCCCATGTTCCCGGAAACGGAACTGCCCATCGCCGAGATGTCTCCCTACCAGATCTGGACGCGCTACGTGCGCTACATCGGCGCCGGGGCGGTGGCGGTCGCAGGCATTATTACGGTGTTCAAATCGCTGCCCACCATGATTAACTCCCTGAAAATTGGGGTGCGGGAACTCTCTCCCAAAGCCATGGCGCTGGTGTCTTCCCGCATTCGCACCGACCGGGACCTTTCTTTCAAAATCGTGATTGCCGTGGTGCTGATTTTCCTGGTGGTTTCCATCGGTACATCTTACGTGGTGGGTTTGAATCAAACCCTCACTACCCGCATCATTGGGTCGCTGGCCATTGTGTTGTTCGCCTTCATTTTCGTCACCGTTTCTTCCCGCATTGTTGGTCTGGTGGGGGTG
>JAJRXE010000464.1 GCA_024276455.1 Calditrichota bacterium | reverse complement strand
CATCTCCATGTTCAATCAAATGATGGAAACCGAACTCCCCAAAGATTCCCCCTTCCAGGAACATGTGGATGTCATCCGACGCAACACCCAGACCTGCCAGCGAATCATTCGCGACCTGTTGGACTATGCCAGACTGCCCCAACCCAAGATTGAAGAACTACACCTGCAACAGATTCTGCAAAATGTCGTTCGCTTTCTTCGGCCAATGTACGAACAAAAAAATATTACCATCAAATACGATTTCAGACCTGTACAAACACCTCTTTGGGGCGACCCGAACCAAATGCAACAGGTATTTGTTAACTTGCTGCTCAATGCCATCCAGACGATTTCTTCCGAAACCGGTTTGATCCAGCTCCGATCCTACGAGTCCGAGGATGGAAAATCTTTCATTGTAGATATTGAAGACAACGGTCCCGGCATTGAAAAAAAATACCAGGAAGAAATTTTCGAACCGTTCTTTACCACGAAACACTCCGGCGGAACCGGATTGGGACTCTCCACGGCACGAAACATCGTTCATGCTCACGGGGGCAAATTGTTCTTGCTGGAATCGCACCCCGGAAAAACCGTTTTCCGAATAGTGCTGCCCTACGCGACCAAACAAGCCAAGGGATAGGAAGCATCCGGGCAGATCCCGGAGTTTAAGAGATTAAAAAAGCGAAAATGGTCCATCGTAAAATAATAAAGGACATTGACCCATGTTAAATCCACAGCCAGCCCATCCTTTCGATTTAAGAGAACTAAATGTGTTAGTTGTGGACGACCAGGAGGATGTCTGTCGGGGGTTGAAACGCCTGATTGGCACCCTGGGGTGTGAGGTGCAGACCTGCCTTTCCGGAGAAGAAGCCCTGGCTCGGATGCAAAAGGAAGATTTCGACATTGTCTTTACCGATATCAAGATGAAAGGAATGTCCGGAGTGGAACTGTTGCACAAAATTCACCAGAATTGGTCCAATGTGGAGGTGGTCATGATTACCGGGCACGGCACCATTGAACAGGCGGTTTCTTGCTTGCAAAACGGGGCGTCTCATTTTATTACCAAGCCGTTCGACAACAGCGAGATTTTGTCTTTCGTGGAAAGAGCCGGCTACAAGATTCTCTCGGCCCGGCAGGCGCAACGGATTTCCAATAAATTTCGGAATCGCGACATCATTGCCATCGACAAATCGATGCGTCAGGTGCTGGAATTGGTGGACCAGGTGGCACCCAGTAAGGTTCCCGTACTTATCGAAGGTCCCAGCGGAACCGGAAAAGAGCTGATCGCCCGGGAAATCCACCAGCGCAGTGCGGTACGCGACAAACCCTTTGTGGCAATTAACTGCATCGCCCTGCCGGATTCGCTTCTGGAATCGGAGCTGTTCGGTTACAAAAAAGGGGCGTTCACCGGCGCCCATAAAGATACCAAAGGACTCTTCGAGCAGGTAAACGGTGGGACACTGTTTCTGGATGAGGTGGCTTCCATGTCTCCCCTCTTTCAGGGAAAACTATTGCGGGTCTTACAGGAAAAAGTAATTCGGCCGCTGGGAGGTAACGAAACCGTAAGAGTAAACTTTCGACTGATTACTGCCAGTAACCGCAATCTGGAGGAGATGGTGCGACGGGGAGAGTTTCGGGAAGATCTCTTTTACCGCTTACAGGTCATGAAAATCACCCTTCCTCCTTTAAAAGAACGCAAAGCCTGTATTCCGGCGCTGGCGGAATATTTTCTGGAACAGGCGGCTCAGGAATTTTTAGGTGAAGATGAGCCGCATCCCCGTCTCTCGCCGGCAGCCATTCAGGTTCTGAAAAATTACGACTGGCCGGGCAATGTGCGAGAGCTGGAGAACACCATTCAGCGTGCCCTGATTGTGTGCCGGGGCGATAAAATTCTGCCCTCCCATCTGGGACTTTCCGGCAGTGCAAGGAACGAAACAAGCCTCTTTCAGGAAATCACCTCGTACGAAGAGGGTAAACAAAAAGCCATCGAGAATTTCCAGCGAACCTACATTCTCAATGCGTTGCAACGCACCAATGGGAACATTTCCAGAGCGGCGGAACTGTGCGGCCTTACTCGGGCGGCTTTGCAGCGCATTATGAAAAAACTGCAAATCGAACGAGATACGATCGGAAAAGAATAATCGCAACATTTAACGGAAAAGACACAACAAGTGTAAGGGAAAAATTTAAGCACTTAATTAATTAATCTAACTAAACAAAGGAGAAATCCCATGAGTTTTGCCTCAGATAGACTGGTTCAGGAACACGATCTGATTGAACGAATGATTGCCGTCCTCAACCGGGCGGTGGAAAAGCTGGAATCCGGAGAGGCGGTTCCCCCCGAACTGTTCTTCCAGGTGGTCGATTTCATTCGTAACTTTGCGGACCATACTCACCACGCCAAGGAAGAGGATGTGCTTTTCCGTTTAATGGAAGAGCGGGGCATCCCACGCGACGGGGGACCGGTAGGGGTCATGTTAATTGAACACGACCATGGGCGGGAGTTCACCAGGGGTCTGGAAGAAGCCGCCCGCCGGCTTCAGAACGGCGACCAAAACGCCATCCCGGACATTATTTCCAACGCCCGGGGCTATGCCCAGTTGCTCACCGAGCACATTTACAAAGAGAACAACATTCTCTACCCCATGGGAAACCGGGTGTTCACTCCCGAAGACCAGCAGTGGCTGGAAAAAGAGTTTGAGCGGGTGGACAAGGAGAAAATTGGTGAAGAAACGATTCGCAAGTACCACACAATGGTAGAGGAGTTGGAAAAACAGATTGGGTAGTACACGAAGTGCCCGGCTCTCTCGAGGTGCCGGGCATTTTTTTAACTCATCATCGGATTGCCCTGACGAAGGTTGTTCAGGCAACCGATTATTCTCCGGGTTTGCCTACTTTCCGATTCCCTGGTTGGCCGATTCGGCAAATCGTTCCGGCAGGCTTTCCACCAGATAGGGATCGTTTACCGGTACCAGACGAATGCCTTGCAGGTGGCGTAAAACAATCCAGAAAAACAGCGCCAACATGCCGAAAAACATCCCCACTTCCCAAACGCCCAAAACCGGCTCCGCTCCCACGGTTACCGGCATCACCATGATGTACAAATCCAGCCAGTGACCGATGAGCAGCACCACCGACACTTGAAGCAGAACCTTATCGCTGGTTTTCGACGCGCCCGGCAACAGAGCCAGGAAAGGGATCAGCCAATTCAAGACCACATTGAGAAAAGAGAGCGATCCCCAGCCGCCGAAATGGCGGAAAATGTAATAAGTGGTCTCCTCCGGGATATTGGAATACCAGATAAGCATATGCTGAGACACCCACATGTACACCCAGAACACACTAAAGGTAAGCAGCAAACTACTCATATCCCGCAAATGGTCTTTCGTGATCAGCTCTTTGAAACCGAGTCGGCGCATCACCACCATCAGAATGGTAATGGCGGCCAGACTACTGGTAATCATTCCCGAAAGGGTGATGAGGGCAAAAATCGTGCTGTACCAGTGCGGTTGCAGCGACATGATCAAATCGATACTGGCAAAAACGAACATTAATACGCCGGTGATCAGAAAAATGGCCGAGTATTTTACATTTTTAAAGGTGTACTCCAAACGGCCATCCTCGTCTTGTTTGAGGGAATATTTAACCAGCAGGCGGCTCAATACAATCCACAACAAAAAATAAAAGACCAGTCGGCCGATAAAAAAGGGTTCGTTCAGCCAGGCCCGTTTACCCAGCAGGATTTTATCCTGCAACAGGGCGGCTTCATGACTCCACTCGTAGAGGGTATGAATTCCAAAAATCAGAATCACCACCCCAATCCCGGCAAAGGGTAACACCACCGTCATGGCCTCGGGGAGGCGCCGAAAAGCGGTTGCCCACCCGGCATTGGAAACGTAAAGGGTAGCGATGAATAAGGCCGCTCCCAGCCCCAGATTTAACAGGTAAAACTCATTAATTAAAAAATTAGGCCAGATTCGCTCCGGTGCCAGAAACAATCCGGCAATAAATACCACCACCCCCAAAAACGCAAAGGCCAACATAATGGTTTTGGCAGGACCGGGGATCACCAGCTTCGGGGTTTCAATTTTCATGGCTGACTCTCTTGTAATTTTCGAATGTAATTTATCACCTGCCAGCGGTCTTCTCGACTCACCAGGGAGCCGTAAGCCGGCATATTTTTAAAACCGAAGGTAATAATGTAAAACATCCGGCCGTCTTCCATTTTCCGCGCATGCTCCAGCAAGAGCGAGGGTGGCGGCGGGAAGCCCCGCTGAACTACCAGCCCCATCCCATCTCCGGAAGCGGCATGACATTCCTGACAATAGGTCTGGTAAACCCACTTGCCCCGCTGCAAATTAGCGGTTGAATCGCTACGGAAGGGATTATGCAGTTCCTTCCCCGCTCGCCGGGCTTCTTCTTCCGATAGTCCGTAATGGAGCGGCATGTAGCCCCGGGGAATGGTTCCCTCTACCGGAAGCTGCTCTGTTCGACCGTCCCGGAAAAAGGGATTGGGAGTCTGGGCTTTGTAGGCCACCGTGTGGGCCATATCGGGCGCGTACTCGTAATTTAGACGATCCGGTTCAACGCCCAGAAAATGGGCGGCCAGGAAAAGTAAAACCACAAACAGCAATAAAAATGCTCCCGCAATAGTGATTTTCCTCATGAGGCGGCCTCCCAGATTTGCTGTATTTCTTCCACCGAATACTTATCCCACAGCGATTTCACGGTGGCTTCTTCGGTGACTGCATCCCGGACTTCCAGAGCCAGAACGAAGCGGTCGTCGGTAATGCGCGGATGAACCACTCGCTCCTTTTTCCCGGGAAACAAACGGGTACGGGCCAGCATGACAAAAACGACGCCCAGACCTCCAAAGAGTACCGTCAACTCAAAAGCAACCGGTAAATAGGCCGGTAGCGAATTAAAAGGCTTCCCTCCCACATTCAACGGCCAGTCAATAGAACCGATCCAAAACTGGGCAATGATGGCTGTGAGCAATCCCAGCAGTGCAAAAAAGAAACACACGTAGGTCAATTTGCTGGGTTTTAACCCCATGGCCTTATCCAAACCATGCACGGCATAGGGGGTGTACACATCGTAAATGTCGTATCCGGAATCCCGGGTCGCTTTCACCGCCCCCAGAATATCCTGTTCATCTTTAAAAATCCCCAGAATGATCTTTCTTTCCATTTTCCTACCTCAATTACTGGTAATCTTGAAGATAACCTTAAATCTCAAATAATTTCCCGACTCCCAACACCCCTGCTTCCAGCTTAGCACAGGAAAATTCGATTGGGCCACTGAATATTTGAGAAGGGCCGAAAGACCCGGCAGCAAATTTGTTCTTTATTTCTCCCGTACAGAGGCATTTGCGATCGGGAATTTTCATTATTCCTGTCCTTTTAGGTCAATCATTTATTTTTGCCGTAGTTTAAAACGCCCTTCACTTCGCCGATGGCAATAAAGGGAATAAAGCGGACAAAAAGCAGAAAACAGGTAAAAAACAGCCCGAAACTTCCCGCCAGGGTAGCAATCTCAATAATCGTGGGCTTGTACATGACCCAACTGGAGGGGAGAAAGTCCCGGTGCAGGGAAGTGACAATAATGACAAACCGTTCGAACCACATACCGATGTTCACGAAAATGGAAATAATAAATACAATCACCAACGAACGCCGAATTTTCTTAAACCACAACAGTTGAGGAATGAGCACATTGCAGGTAATCATGGTCCAGAACGCCCAGGCGTAAGGTCCCAGGGCGCGATTGAGAAAAACAAACCGTTCGTACTCGTTGACGGAATACCAGGCCATAAAAATTTCGATGAGATACGAGAGAGCCACAATGCCTCCCGTAACCAGCACAATTTTGCACATCTTTTCGATGTGATCGATGGTGATGTATTCCTCGTAATTCAACACCTTACGGGCAATAATCATGAGCGTGAGCACCATGGCAAATCCGGAAAAAACCGCTCCGGCCACAAAGTAGGGTGGAAAAATCGTGGAGTGCCATCCCGGTATGACCGAAGTGGCGAAATCCATGCTCACAATGGAATGTACCGAGAGCACCAGCGGGGTGGCCAGTGCGGCCAGCAGCAAATACACTGTTTCGTAACGCTGCCAGGTGCGGGTGGAACCATCCCAGCCAAAGCTCATGAAAGCGTAAACGGCTTTTTTGATTTTACTCTTGGCACGGTCGCGGAGGGTGGCCATGTCGGGCATCAGGCCAATGTACCAGAAAACCAGCGAAATGGTAAAATAAGTGCTGATGGCAAAGAAATCCCACAACAGGGGCGAACGGAAATTGACCCACAGCGGCCCGCGCATGTTGGGGTACGGGGCAATCCAGAAAAACAGCCAGGGACGCCCCAGATGAATCAGCGGAAAGATTCCGGCACACATCACTGCAAAAATGGTCATTGCTTCGGCGGAGCGGTTAATAGACGTTCGCCAACGCTGCCGAAAGAGAAAAAGAATGGCCGAGATGAGGGTGCCGGCATGGCCAATTCCCACCCAGAACACAAAGTTGGTAATGTCGAACGCCCAGCCCACTGTTTTGTTAAGCCCCCAGGTTCCAATACCGGTCATGATCTGGTAAGTGACCGCGGCCACGCCGATGACGAGTACAGAAAAGGAGGTCAAAAAGGCGACCCACCACAGAATTGTCGGACGGGTTTCCAGCGGACGAGCCACATCTGTCGTAACCTGTGCCAGCGTCTTCTCGCCATGAATAATGGGTTTTCGTAAAACTGAAAAATGCATCGACATAGATTTTTACACTCCGTTTTTTCAAATCCCAAAGCCCCAGAAACAAATTCCAAACCTAATCCCGGATAGTTCGTTCAGCCATTGAAAATCAAAACCTGGAGTTTTTTTATTATTGGAGATTTGTTATTTGCAATTCAACCTTCCTTTTCATTGTTTTTGCCCTAACTGAATTCCTGTTTAACCTTGATTTCGTACTTTAGTCATATAGCCCACCGTGGGACGGAAATTCATTTCCTCCAGCATCCGGTAATGGCGGGGATGCTCGATGAGTTTGGCAATTCGGCTTTTCGGATCGTTCATATCGCCAAAAACAATGGCGTCTGCCGGACAGGATTGCTCGCAAGCCAGCTTGATGTCTCCATCGGCCAGCGGTTTTCCCTGCCGCTTTGCCTCGGCCTTGGCTTCTTGAATGCGCTGCACGCAGAGAGAACATTTCTCCATGACGCCGCGCGAACGGGTAGTAATATCGGGATTGAGCACCAGATTCTCTTTCTGCCCCCGCTTCCAGTAATCGAACCAGTTAAAGCGGCGCACCTTGTAGGGGCAGTTGTTGGCGCAATAACGAGTTCCCACACAGCGATTGTAAATTTGTTGGTTGATGCCCTCATCACTGTGCACGGTAGCCAGTACCGGACAAACGCTCTCGCAGGGGGCGTGATCGCAGTGCTGACACATCACCGGCTGAAACATTACGCTGACGTCGCCTTCTTCGCCGGAATAATAGCGGTCGATGCGAATCCAGTGCATTTCCCGACGCCGGCGCACCTCGTCTTTACCCACCACGGACACGTTGTTTTCCGCCTGACAGCTAATCACACACCCGGAACACCCTGTACAGCGATTCAGATCGATTGCCAGACCCCAGTGGTGCCCTTTGTACACAAAATCCTGCTCCCACAATTGCAAAACCGGATGCTCGTAATGGTTTCCGGCTTTGGGATCTTTCAGATACTTGGCCAGGGTTGTCTCCCGCACCATGTCGCGGGCTTCCCCTCCCAGCTTTTTAGGCACAGTAATGGTGTGGTGAGTTTGGGTCAATGCCAGCGGTACAAAATTTCCGGTTTTACTCAAGGTGACTTTGCTGAGATAAGACCGGTTTGTCTCCACCTGTCGGACAAAGGGGTAAGCGTTTTTGCCCACCGGTTGAACCTTACTCTCCCGATGTTCAATCCATTTGGGTCCCAGCTCGGTGAACCGTTCGGTTCCCTTGCGACCGTATCCCACTGCAATGGCCACCACCCGATCGTGCTGGCCGGGCTGAATTTGCACCGGCAGCTGAACCGTCTTTTCACCATCCGAAATTTCCAGTACTTCCCCTTCCTTCACGCCCATCTTGCGGGCCAGGGCCGGAGAGAGAGAAAGGTAATTGTCCCAGGTTACTTTGGTCACCGGATCCGGCAATTCCTGCAACCAGGGATTCTGAGCATGACGACCGTCCAGCAAGCCAGTTTTCTGGTAGAGCACCAGGGCAAAATCCTGCTCCGAATTCAAAGGCTGGAGCCGGGGCGCATTCACCGAGGCAAACCGGAATGCGGGAATCGTCTTTTTGTTCGGCTGTACCACGGCAAATCCATCGTGCACCGACTGATCCCAGAATTTTTGAAAAGACCCTTCTTTTTTCTGGCGGGGGAAAATTCGCTCTTTCCAATAACTCATCAGAATTTCCCGATCCGGGCGAGCGTCGCCCAGCCAGCGAGACAAACACTCGCGCAGGGTTCGGGTGTCTCCCAATAAAGGAATGGTTGGCTGAGACAGGCTGAACAAGCCTTCGACAATTTCGGCATCGTTCCAGGATTCCAGGGGATGGTTTAGAGGGCACACAATTTCGCTCAGCCCGGCGGTTTCGTCCAGGTGGTCGGCAAAGGTAACGGTTAGAGGAATCCTTTTCAACGCTTCGGTGAATTCGGCAGGGTTGGGCAGATTGTACGCCGGATTGGCGTCGGCAATAAACAGCGCTTTCACCTGACCCGCTTGCATTTTCTCCAGTAAATCAACTAGCGCCCGATCGTTTCCTCGCCACTGGTAAGAGGGTTGGGAAAGATCCACCGTTTTTCCGTAATTGCCCAGCAGGTGATTAACCAAATTAACCAGCCGCTGCAGCTCAACGTCATTCTGTCCGCAAACCAGCAGGCTTTTGCCCTTCGCCCTCCAGAGGCGTTCGGCAATTTCGGCGGCAACGGCGGCGGCATTCCCGGAGAGACTTCTTGCCTGCAAAAGCGGGGGCGATGTGACCCCAGCTTTGCGAGCCAGCTGGCGGGCCAGTTCGGTTAGAATCGCGGCTCCTTCCACCGGAGTCACCCGAATGCGCCGGTCGGCATTGGCCCCCGTCAGGGACATGCGCCCTTCCAGCTGCAAATGGTAGGACAAGCGGGGCGGTTTGCCCTCCAGGGTTCTGCCGGCTATGTAGCCTTTGGTAAATTCCACCGGCGAAATCCAGGTTCCCAGGAAATCGGCATCAAAGCTGACAATCACTTCTGCCCGGTCAAAATGGTAACGCGGCAATACCCGTCGGCCGTGGGTTTGTTCGTGGGCATCCAGAATAGCGGAATAAGAGACGGGATCGTATTCCACGTGGGCGCTGCGCTTGAAGCGGCTTAGAAAACGCTCAATCGCCGCCCGGGTAGAGGGGCTGGTAATGGTACCGGTTAAAACGTACACATCGTCTCCCAACTGATTCAGCCGGACAGTCACCTCGCTGTCCAATTCCTGCCAGTTTACCGGCTGTCCCTTCCGGAGCGGCTTTTGCAAGCGCTGGGAATCGTACAGACTCAACACCATGGCCTGACCCACCGCGCAAATTCCTCCCCGGGACAGAGGATGCTGCGGATTCCCCTCAATTTTAATGGGACGTCCGTCGCGGGTTTTGGCCAGAATCCCGCAACCGGCTGAACAACCGGCACAGGTGGAGGCATACCAATAAGCCTTCCCAACCACAATATCCTGCGGGGCATTCAGGAGGGGAATGGCCTTTTCCACCGGCGCCCGGGCACAGGCTGCCAGAAGCGCACCGGCTACCGAAAATCCTGCCGCCTTCAAAAAAGAGCGGCGCGAAACATCCGCTTCATTGAAGGAAGGATCTTCCAGGAGCTCGCCCAGCGGGAGCGGCTCGGGAAATTCATTTTCCGCTTCCGCTTGAAATTGGGGCGTGTTTTCACGCTCCTCAATGCTTTTCCAGTATCTCTTTTTCTGCTTCTCCGACATATTTACATCCAGAATTCAGTTAGATTGCTATTTTCGTTTTTTATCTCACACAAAGACACGAAGACTCAAAGCAAAAAACTTCCAATTTAAAACATTAAACTTTAAACAAAGCATAATTTCAGATTCCTAATAACCAGAATTTTTCAATCCCTGTTCAAAGGGAGCTCTCATACCTTCCTGGGTCATTTTACTTTCTAAAAATGTTGTGTTTAACTTTTCTCCCTTCGCGTTTATTCGGGTGATTCTTGGGCCAAAACCTTTTGTATTAATAATGGCACACGGCACAACTGATGGAGGGTTTCTTGCCCTTCAACTCCGGAATTTTTTCGTGGCTAACATCACGATGGCAGTTTACGCACCAGCCCATGGTCAGGTTCGTCGCCTGTTCCACCTTCTCCATGGTCTCCACCGGGCCATGGCAGGTCTGACATTTTACGCCGGCATTTACATGGCGGCTGTGGTCGAAGTAAACAAAATCCGGCAAATTGTACACCCGAATCCATTCGAGTTTACCGGTAGCTTTGCGTGGATCGAGCCGCATCTGATCGGTGTCGAATCCCACCGCCCGATACAATTTTTCCAATTCCGGCGAAACAATCAGCTTCATCGGCCGTTTTTCCTCTTCGGCCCGGGCTTCCTCAATTTTCACCTTATCCCAGGCGGCCGTTACAAAGCGATGGCAATTCATGCAGGTGCTGGCGGCCGGAATCAAAGCATGCTGGCCTTTTTCAGCCCCGGCGTGGCAGTACAGACAACTGATTTGCAAATCGCCGCTGTGCAGGCGGTGAGAAAACGCCAGCGGCTGTTCCGGCGCATATCCCGTGTTGACTCCGGGAGGATTTATCCGGACGCTTTTAAAGAAAATTATCAGGCCCAAAATAACCGCAATTCCCACCACAATCACAATTTCACGGATTTTTATGTTTTCCATAGACCCTTCTCTACTTTAAATAAGTGAAATCAAACTTTACGATTCACCCCTCTGGCGTCCGCCTTTTCTCTTCAGACCGACCATTGTTCCACCTTAACAATGAATTTCGGCATGCTTACGGGCGTAAAACCACCAGTTCACTACCAGGCAGCTGAGGTAGTACACCGCAAATCCGTAAAGGGCGATTTCCGGAGTCCCTTTTTGAATCTGCGCACCAAACACTTTGGGAATAATAAACGCTCCGTACGCTGCCACAGCCGACGTCCATCCCAACACCGGACCGGCCATTTTCGGCTGGAAAATGATGGGAATCATCCGGAAGGTTGAACCGTTCCCAATGCCGGTGGTGACAAACAAAAGTAAAAACAGGAACAGAAAGGGGAGGAAATGGGTTTCCGGCGTCGGGGAATTTTGCGAGATTTTCACAAAATAGGCTACCCCGAGGGTCGCACCAATCATCACCACGGTGTCCCAGTGGGTTACCCGCGCCCCGCCCAATTTATCGGACAACCAGCCGCCCACCGGGCGGATCAGCGAACCCACCAGCGGTCCCAGCCAGGCATAGGCCATGGGATTGGGGGCATGGGGATTAATTGAGCCGTCCGGCAAATAACCGTACACATCCTGAATTAATTTGGGGAAAGCCGCTGAATAACCAATGAAGGAACCGAATGTCATGGTGTACAGCCAGGTCATGACCCAGTTGTGTTTCTCCTTAAAAATGGCGAACTGGTCTTTCAAATTAGAGCGCACCGAAGCGGGAGTCAGGTACCGCATGAGCAAAAGGGTTAAAATAATGGTGATGGGAAGCACGACCCACATGTTCAATCCCTGGGCGATTAGCAAATACAAACCCACTCCGGCGGCAGCAAATCCCAAGAGAATTAGCCAGAGCATTTTACTGATGGCCACCGGCGCAGAACCGACTTTTTGTTGGGGCAAATTGTCCATTCCAAACCAGGCTAACAGGGCCAGAAAAGCCAGGATGGGCACCCAGACTAACCCACAATTTTGAATCCAGACCATGCCCCCTCCCAATGCCTCGGGTAACGGGTAGGCTTTTCCCGCCAGGGGACCAAAAATATTCACCGTCATGGCAAAAGGGAGCAGCACTTGCATCACGCTCACCCCCAGATTACCCAATCCGGCGTTCAGTCCCAGCGCCAACCCCTGCATTTTCTTGGGGAAAAAATAGCTAATGTTCGACATGGAGGAAGCAAACGCACCACCACCAATTCCGGAGAGAGCCGCCAGGAGGACAAACACCGAGTAGCTGGTATTCATGTCCTGCAGGGCAATCCCGGTTCCCAGCGCCGGAAGAATCAGCAAGGCGGTGGTAACGGCAATCACATTGCGTCCACCGCTCAGCGCGATGAAAAAGGAGTTCGGAATGCGCAGCGTGGCACCCACCAGACCGGCAATGGCGGTAAGGGTGTAAAGCTGCTCTTTGCTGAATGGAAACCCCAGGTTCTGCATCTGCACAATAATAATAGACCAGTACAACCACACCGCAAAGGCGCACAGCAACGCCGGAATGGAAATCCACAAATTGCGGTTAGCATGTTTTTTTCCGCTTTCGTTCCAGAAACGTTCGTCTTCCGGATCCCAGTGAGTAATTCGACCCATTTCACTTTTCCCCCGCTATTTCTTCCAAAGGATCGGCTGCCACTTTTTCTTCCAGCTCACGCAGAAGTTCCGGTGCTTTGGCTTTCATCATGCGCCGCGCCACCAGATGCAACCACACCAGACAGACTACCGAGAGGGCAAAGAAAAACATCCAGGTGGTGGTCCAGATACCGGTCCAGCGCAATAGGTAACCAAAAATCACCGGGCTAATGAAACCGCCCAGCCCACCGACCACGCCAACAATTCCGCCCACCACCCCAACATCTTTCGGGAAATGTTCGGGAATAAACTTATACACCGCCGCTTTGCCAATGCCCATCATGATGCCCACAATGAAAACCAGGAAAGTGAAAATCCAGACGTTGGCCTGAAAGAAAATGTGGGTTACTCCCCGCGCCAGCAGCTGCTTTTTGTGCACTTTATCGCCCACTTTTACCACCGGTTCCTGCCAGCCGTTAATTTTGGGTAACACTAACATGTTGGGTTCGTTGCCAGTTAAGCTAACCAGATTCGGCACGTCTTTTTTGTTGCGGTAGTGGTAAGTGGTACCGTTTACCACAATGGAATTTTCGGTAATGGCCGTTACGGTTCCGGCTTTCAACGCCATGACCCCTTGCCCGGGGGACTGAATCTCCATACGGGGAACAATGAGCAGGGCGGAGCTGAAAATACATGCCCCCAGCACGATGTACATCACCGGACGGGCACCAAATTTGTCCGACAACCAGCCACCGAAAGCCCGGATTACGCCGGAGGGCAAACTGAAAATGGAAGTCATGAAACCGGCCATGGCCACGCTCATGGTGTACACATTCACGTAATAGGGAATTAACCACTGAGCCAGTGCCACAAACCCGCCAAATACCAGGAAATAATAGAGTCCAAACCGCCACACCCGGGGGTATTTCAAAGGTTCAAGTCGTTCCAACAGGGTCCGCGTTTTGGTTTCTTCCACCTTTTTCGGGTAGGTAAGCAAATAAAAGATGACCGCCATAATTAACAATCCCAGCGCATACAATTTCGGCATCATGCGCCAATTCTCAATCTGGGTACCGTTTTGAGTCAAATAGTTCAGCAACGAGGGCGCACCCAGAGCGGTGAGCGCGGCACCGGCATTTCCGGCACCAAAAATACCCAGAGCGGTACCCTGGAATTTCTTTTCGAACCATACCGAAGTGTAGGCAATTCCGACTGCAAATGAGGCTCCGCTGATCCCAAATCCCAGACTGGCCAGAAGAAACTGCCCGTAAGAGTTGGCCATACTCAACAAATAGGTCGCCACCGCTGCCACCAGCATCAAAATGGTGTACACAATGCGTCCACCGTATTTATCGGTTAGCACCCCTACCGGAAGCCTTACCAGAGAACCGGTAAGTACTGGAATACCAATCAACCAACCGATCTGGGCTTTATTCCAATCAAAAACCCCGTTATCCACCAGAAAAGTCACCAGAACACCATTCATCATCCATACGGCAAAACAAACCGTAAAAGCAATGGTGTTCATGATCAGAACCATTTTGGCTTTTTTCCTATCGTCCATGCTGCCCTCTTTGTGTTTTTACCAAAAGAACCGCCATTTTTAACAGAGGTGAAACGTACTACCAGATTGCTAACCACATCATTTCCGCTTTACCAGATATTCCGGAGTACGGATTTTTCGGCGATTCCAGTACCAGCGCACCAATTGCGGTTTGCGCCACAGGTACGGATTGGGAACCACCAGAATGTGTACCAGCCGGGTGAAGGGGAATAGTAACACCAGGAAATAGGCGCTAATTATGTGCAATTTTACCAGCAACGGCAGGGGGGTTACGTAAGCAATATTGGGATTAAACACCAGCAGAGACCAGAAATACGGCGAGATGGAAGCGGCATACCAGAAACTTCCCCAGCTGTTGAAAATGGCCACCAGGAGTCCGGTGCTGACCTGGAACAACAAAATGGAAATCACAATCCAGTCGGCCGTGCTGGTAACCACCTTTGCCCGGGGATCGGCCAACCGACGCAGGACAATATTCACCAGCCCCACCAGGGTGAAAATACCACCAACAAAAGCCGTTACCTCCAGGACGTAGAGCCGCAAGGGATCGCTATTCCAGAGCATGACCTGGCGGGGAATGAGAAAACCGAGCAAGTGGCCAAACAAAATGGTCAAAATCCCGTAATGGAATGGCACCAGCCCCCAGAAGTGCATTTTATTTTCCAGAAATTGGGAAGAAAGACTGGTGTAGGTAAATCCTCGCCGGGTGTAACGCTGAATAGTCACCAGTAAAAAGGTGAATAGTGCGAGGTAGGGTAAAACGGCAAACCAGAAAAGATTGAAATAATCCAAGATGGTGGTATTTTGCGTCATAATATTTACCTGAAAATTTTTTGATTACGAAACATTTATTAACCGGGTAGATGAACCTCCCGATTGGCTGCGTTTTCATTTCTCGTTGCCAGGAAGTTTTCTTTCAAATAATCCCACAGCGTCTGCACCAGCGGTCGGAAGGGATTTTCTTTCTCAAAATTCTCCAGAATGATCTTCAGCGCCGGCACCAGGAAACGCCTGACGTAAATGGGAGCATCCTCCTCGTCCAGCGCCGCTAACAGAAGCAGGCAATGGCTGATGTGATCCGGCAGTTCGATGGATTCCGGAATCCCGTACTCCACCAGCGACTGACGCATGCGCACCAGAAATTCTCCCCGCTTGTAATCTTCGCCGTACAGGTGCCAGCCGATTTCCAGGCAGGTGGTTTTGTTCAAATCGAAGGTACGGGTGAACAGCTCCTCAATTTTGCCTGGCAGGGCGAGGCGCACGAAATCGTAAAAAGGAAGCAGACGTTTCCGGCGTTCTTCATCTTTTTCGAACGCCCGAAACAGCTCGGAAGCCTGCTTCCGGTAATCCGCTGCCGGATAGGACAGCAAACGGGCAAAGATGGGTAACAATGATTTGTTTTCCATTTTTACAGTCCCCGCTTTGGTTCTTCGCGAAACCCGAATCCGACCGACTGCTTGTGTTCCAGCGGATCCTTCATCATCTCGATGGCTTCTTCGCGGTGGGCCGGCGGAATGACAAAGCGTTCGTTAAACGTGCACAGCGAAGTGAGCTTGTAGATGGCTTCGGCTTCCTGTACCGAGCAGTCGGCTTCCAGCAGCATCCGCTCCGCCGTTTCCATGTCCACATCGCCCACCGTTACCGCCCTGCGGTAGGTGCGGATGGCCATTTGCTTCTTCAGCACGTAACGCACCTTGCTGTTGTTTCCGGCCGCAAACAGCTTCCCCAGATACTCAATCGGGGCGCGCGCTTTGTCTAAATCCGGGAAGAGTCCCTCGGACATATTCTTGACCGTTTTGCCGTCGAAGCTGGACATGACCGGCAGCATAGCCGGTACGTAGAACAACATGGGCAGGGTACGGAATTCAATGTGCGGCGGCAGGGCGATCTTCCATTCCTTAACGAACTTGTACACCGGCGATTCCTGGGCGGCTTTAATCACATCGTCGGCAATGCCGCTTTCGCGAGCCGCTTTAATCACGGCGGGATCATGGGGATTCATGATCAGCTCCCGTTGTGCTTCCACCAGCTCTTCGTCCGGCTTTTTGGCAATCTCGTCGATGCGGTCGGCGTCATACAGCAAAACCCCCAGGTAGCGAATGCGCCCCACGCAGGAATGAAAGCAAGCCGGCGCCTGACCGGTCTCCAGACGCGGAAAGCAGAGAATGCATTTCTCGGATTTGCCGGTGTTCCAGTTGTAATAGCTTTTCTTGTAAGGACAGGCCGCGATGCAGGAGCGCCAGCCCCGGCAACGTTCCTGGTCGATGAGCACGATGCCGTCTTCGCCACGCTTGTAAATGGCGCCGGAGGGACAGGCCGCCACGCAGGCGGGATTCAGACAGTGATTGCAAATGCGCGGAAAGTAAAAGAACACCAGCCGCTCAATGGCAAACAACTGCGCCTTTTGCTCCGCGGTCAGGGCGCTCAGGTTGGGATCGTTCTTGGCGTACACCGGCGAGCCGCTCAGATCGTCGTCCCAGTTGGGACCCGCTTCAATGTCAATATATTTGCCGGTAATCATGGAAATCGGGCGGGCAGTTGGCTGGTCATTACCTTCCGGGGCATTGAACAGCTCGTCGTATTTGTAGGTCCAAGGTTCGTAGTAATCGTTCAGACCGGGTTGGTGCGGGTTATGAAAAATATTGAAAATGATCCGGCCCTTTCCGGTGGAACGCAGTTTTAGTTTTCCGTTTTTCTTCTCCCAGCCCCCCTGGTACTTGTCCTGGTCTTCCCACTTGGTGGGGTAGCCGGTACCGGGCTTGGTTTCCACATTGTTCCACCACATGTATTCGGTGCCCCGGCGGTCGGTCCAGATGTTTTTACAGGCAATGCTGCAGGTGTGGCAACCAATACATTTGTCCAGATGAAATACCATCGAAATTTGTGACCTGATGTCCATTGATCGTCCTTTTACTTTTTTCCTGATAATTTCATTAGCCTGCGAAACACGCTAAAATCGCGAATAATAATTCAACTTGTTTTCTTTACGGCCAACCTCATCAAAAGAATTCCAAAGAATGAATTTTAAGATTTCTGCATTTATTTTTTTGCCCGCATTGAAAGAACTAACTTTTCGCGTCCTTTCGTGTACTTAGCGGACAAAAGTACACGCTACCATTTTAACTCTGGCAGTTTGCGCACCAGGATGTGGGTGTCGCGATTGGCCCCTGTGGGCCCCCAATAATTGAAATGGTAGGTAAACTGTCCGTAACCGCCGATCAGCAGATTTGGTTTCAGGCGGGTGCGGGTCAGGCTGTTGTGCCCACCGGCCCGGCGGTTCCCCCGCAGCGGCGATTTCGGCACCGAGAAGGTGCGCTCCGGCGAATGGTACTGAATGCAGATGCCGCGCGGAATGCGGGCGCTCACGCAGGCGCGGGTCACCACCACCCCGTGATCGTTAAACACTTCCACCCAATCGTTGTCCTTGATTCCCAGTTCGGCGGCGTCCCTGTCGTTCATCCAGAACGGTTCGATGCCGCGGGAAAGGGTGGTCATGCGATGGTTGTCGCCGTAGGTGGAATGGATGTGCCACTTGCCATGGGGAGTGAGAAAGTTGAGCATCATGGCGCGTTCAGGTCCATCGGAGAATACCAGATCGGCGTACTGCGCCGGACTGGGTTTGGGTTTGTAGGTCGGCAGGTGTTCGCCAAACTGAATGTAGCCCGGGTGATCCAGGTAAAAATGTTGCCGTCCGGTGAGGGTACGCCAGGGAACCAGTTTCTCCACATTGTAAGTAAAGGGCGAATAGGCCCGGCCATTCGTCACCAATCCGGACCACATGGGGCTGTTCACAAAACGCTGCGGTTGTGCCTGCAAATCGGCGTAGGTGGTGCGCACATTCCGGTCTTTCTCAACCAGATCGGTCAACGGCAATCCGACTTTTTCTTCCATGTTCTTGTAAGAACGGTAGGACAGCTCCCCGTTGGTCACCGTAGCCAGATACAAAATGGTGTTGCACACATCCTCGTCCTCATCCAGAGAGGGGTAAGTCCGTCCGCCCCAGGTTTGAGAGGGGAAGGTGGCCAGCATGGAATCGTAAAAATCGTCCACTTGGTAATGGGTACCATGGGCGCCCAGTCCTTTCTCCCGCACATTGGATCCGTAAGAAATAAACTGCTTGTACAGATTCTTGTAATCGCGATAAACAATCTCCATGCCGGGCATGGTTTTCCCGGGAATGGCTTCGATTTCGCCTTTCGTCCAGTCTTTAATTTCCGGTTGGGAAATTTCTGCCGGGGTGTCGTGCGCCAGCGGTTTGGTGACCAGATCGGGCACCGGTTCTGGGAAATGTTTTTCCGCCAGCTCGGAGAACTTTTTGGCAATCTGTTTGAAAATCTCCCAGTCGCTTTTCGATTCCCAGCAAGGGGGCACCGCTTTGGAGAGCGGGTGAATGAAACTGTGCATATCGGTGGAGTTGAGGTCCGCCTTTTCGTACCAGGTGGCCGCCGGAAGCACAATGTCCGAATACAGCGCGGAGGTGTCCATGCGGAAGTTCAAATCCACCACCAGATCCATTTTGCCGATGGGAACTTTGTCGTGCCAGGTCACTTCGCTTACCGCCTCTTTGGCAAATTCGGGATCGGCCACTGCATTGGTGTGGGTACCCAGATAATGTTTCAAAAAGTACTCGTGTCCCTTGGCGCTGGACATGAGGGCGTTGCCGCGCCAGATGTACCAGACGCGCGGCCAGTTAGCCTCGTTGTCCGGGTCTTCCACCGAGAATTTGAGCTTGCGGCGCTTCAATTGCTCCACCACGTACTGAATAATTTTTTGCGGCTCGTTCGATCCCACCGCTTGTTGGGCTTCTTCTACCAGTTGAATGGGATTCTTTTCGAATTGAGGATAAAACGGCATCCAGCCATTGCGCACCGCGCGCACCTGGGTGTCCATGGTGTGACCCTTGGCCAGAGAATTTTCCGGCTGCTTCTGCGGCACAGTATGGTAATCGGTGAACGATTTTTCGTAGCGCCACTGGTCGGTGTTCACGTAATGCCAGCTGGGGGCATTTTGCAGACGCGAGGCGCCGTACCAGTCCTTGGCAAAAGCGATGGATCCCCACGATTCACCGGGAGCGAGCTTTTCCTGTCCCACATAATGGGCCAGACCACCGCCGTTGACGCCAATGCAGCCACAGAACATCAGGGCGTGGATGCCGGCGCGGTACATCAAATTGGCATGGTACCAGTGATTAATCCCGGCACCGATGATGATGGTGCATTTGCCGTTGGTATGCTCGGCAGTGGATCCCCACTCGCGGGCGAACTTTATCAGATTATCGCGCGAAAGGCCGGTGTATTTTTCCGACCAGGCCGGGGTGTAGGGAGCATTCTCGTCATTGTAATCGGTGGGGTAGTCGCCCGATAAGCCCCGGGGCACGCCGTACTGGGCCATCAGCAGATCGTACACTGTGGTGACCGTAATCGTTCCCTCAGCGGTTTCAATTTTCTTCACCGGTACACCGCGAACCAAACTTTTTCCTTCCCCAAAATTATCCAGGCGCACCGGCACTTCCCCATCGCCACTATTCAGGAAGGTCAGCCTGGGAGTAATCTTGCTGCCGTCTTTTCCATCCTGAAGCAATAAATTCCATTTGCCTTTTGCTTTGCCCCAGCGGAATCCCACGCTGCCCATGGGCATTTTTGCGACGGATTCCTTCTCGTCCCACATCAGGAACTTCCAGGCGCCGTTTTCTTCTTTTGCGTATTTTTTCAGGCGATTGGCGCGCAGAAGCTGTCCGGCTTCGTAGGTCTCACCGTCCTGTTTTAGCTCCACCAACAGGGGAGCATCGGTGTATTTTTTGGTGTATTCAAGAAAATAGGGTACTTGTTTTTCATGGTGAAATTCTTTGAGTAGCACATGGTTCACCGCCATCCACCAGGCGCCGTCCTGCCCGGCGTTAATGGACATCCATTCGTCGGCGTATTTGGCCACCTGGTTGAAGTCCGGCGAAAAGACCACCATCTTCGTCCCGTTGTGACGGGCTTCGGCGGCAAAGTGGCAATCCGGCGTGCGGGTCATGTTCAAATTGGACCCCATGACGGCTAACAGCTTGGCGTTGTACCAGTCGGCCGATTCCTGCACGTCGGTCTGTTCGCCCCAGGCTTCCGGCGAGGCGCTGGGCAAATCGCAGTACCAATCGTAAAAAGAGAGGGCCACACCCCCCATCAACTGCAGCATGCGAGCCCCGGAAGCGTAGCTAATCATGGACATGGCGGGAATAGGCGAAAAGCCGGCAATGCGGTCCGGTCCGTGGGTTTTGATGGTGTGAATGTTCGCCGCCGCCATGATTTCCAGCACCGTGTCCCAGCTGGCCCGGCGAAACCCGCCTTTACCGCGGGCTTTTTGCCAGCGCTCCCGGGTTTTAGGATTCCCTACCAACGACGCCCAGGCTTCCACCGGATCGTCATATTCCGAGCGCGCCTTCTTCCACAAATCCAGTAACGCCCCCCGAATGTACGGGTACTTCACCCGCAGGGGACTGTACAGATACCATGAAAATGAAATACCGCGCTGACACCCCCGCGGTTCGTAAGGAGGCAACCCATGCTCCAGGGAAGGATAGTCCAGCCCCTGCATTTCCCAGGTAACAATGCCATCTTTGACATGGATGTGCCAGGTGCAACTGCCGGTGCAGTTGACGCCGTG
>JAJRXE010000463.1 GCA_024276455.1 Calditrichota bacterium | reverse complement strand
CGGTGCCCGCCTGAGCGGCAAAATAAACCACACCAACATCGGCTTCCTGAACGTGCAAACCGACCGCCAGGGAGATACCCCGTCCACCAATTTTACCGTGCTCCGCCTGAAACAGGACGTTTTTAAGCAGTCCTACGTCGGAATGATTGTTACCAATAAAACCCCGGCAGCCCGGGGTAACACCAACCAGGTTGTTGGGGCAGATTTTACGTATTCCACCAGCCATTTTCTGGGAAACCGGAATCTCATTTTTCACACCGAGTACATGGAAAGTTTCTCTTCCGGTCGGGAGCCGCAAAACGCCAACTGGCGAATTTACCTGGATTACCCCAATGATCTGTTCGACAATTTCATTCAATATGCCGAAACCGGCAAAAATTTCAATCCCGAAATGGGGTTTGTCCGGCGCAAAGACATTCGCGGCACCTACGGACACATTCGTTTCGCCCCTCGACCCAATATTGGGAACCTTCGTAAGCTGGTTTTCATGGTCCGGGCCAGTTACACCACCGATTTCGAGAACGTCCTGCAGTCGCGCACGCTGGCGGTCCGGCCAATAGGATTCATCTGGCAAAGCGGAGACGTCATGCGAGTGGAGCTAAGGTCCGATTTCGAACGGCTGGATTACGACTTCAACATCATCGACGATATTGTGATCCCTCGCGGCATTTACCGGATGAAACGCTGGGAAGTCCAGTTTAACAGCAATTCCAGCCGTCCGGTTTCCGGCAGAGTGACGGTTGGCGGCGGCGATTTTTATTCGGGAAGCAGTTCCCGGCTACAGCTGCAGGGACGTCTGCGTTTCAACAAACATCTGGCTCTCTCGGGCGATTTGCAACGAACCAGCGCCCGCCTGGCAGAAGGGCACTTTACCACCTACGAAACCTCTGCCCGGTTGAACATTAATTTCACCACCCACTTAACCAGCCGCATTTTTCTCCAGTGGAACAACGAAGACAACGAAATTAATTTGAACTTCCGGTTACGCTGGATTCCCCGGCTGGGAAGCGACGTGTATTTAGTGTACAACGAGTTACAGGACACCCAGGTACCCGGTTTTCAGAGCAAAGATCGGGTGTTCATGCTAAAAGTGGCTTACTGGTGGGGAATTTGATCGTCCCCGGTAAAAACAACCTATTGCACGGAGCATTCATGATGTACACCCCCAATCCCGATCGTTACCAGAAAATGACCTATCGCCGCTGCGGGCGAAGCGGAATCGATTTGCCCGCCATCTCGCTGGGGTTGTGGCACAATTTCGGCGACGTCGATTCCCTGGAAAACAGCAAACGAATGATTTTTCGTGCGTTTGATCTGGGAATCACTCACTTCGATCTGGCCAATAATTACGGCCCTCCTTACGGATCGGCCGAGCGAAATTTCGGGCTCATTTTAAAAGAACACCTCTCGGCCTACCGGGACGAACTGCTCATTTCCACCAAAGCCGGGTACGACATGTGGCCGGGTCCGTACGGGAATTTTGGTTCCCGCAAATATCTGGTTGCCAGTCTGGATCAGAGTCTGCGGCGGCTGGGTCTGGATTACGTGGACATTTTCTACCACCATCGTCCGGATCCGAACACCCCGCTGGAAGAGACCCTGGGAGCGCTGGATCACCTCGTACGCAGTGGCAAAGCGCTCTATGTCGGAATTTCCAATTACGATGCCGAATGTACCCGCCAGGCGGCTCAAATAATGAAGTCCCTGGGAACCCCTCTGTTGGTTCACCAGCCGAAATACAATCTATTCGACCGCTGGATCGAAAACGGACTCACCGCGGTGCTGGCTCAGGAAGGTCTGGGCGCCATCGTTTTTTCGCCCCTGGCGCAGGGTCTGTTAACCGGTCGCTACCTGAATGGCATTCCGGAAGATTCCCGGGCGGCCAAGCCGCACGGATTCCTTCAAAAAGAACAAATCACTCCCCGAATCCTGAACAAAATACGTCGGCTAAACGAACTGGCCCGGGAAAGAGGACAATCGTTGGTACAGATGGCGCTTGCCTGGGTGCTGCGCCTCCCGGAGGTCACCGCTGCCCTGATTGGCGCCAGCAAAGTGTCCCAAATCGAAGAATGTGTTGCTGCCCTGAACCAACTGGATTTCAGCGACGAAGAACTCCAGCGCCTGGATGCCATTCTCAGCGAATGACTGTTCGGGAATGACATACCGTTTGCATTCCACCCCTCTTAAATTTAAATTGCCCTTAAATTTAAGAGGGAGATTAAGAAGATGAAAAAAGCACTGCTACTACCTCTGATGCTAATTCTGTTCATTTCCTTTGGCTTCGGCAAAGCTCCCTATACGGAATTCAAAGTGGGCTACTTCGATCCGGAAGCCAGCGACGCCGGTTACTTATTTGGGTTGAACATGGGTCGGATGATTGACGAAAGCCTGAGCTGGAGCTTTGAGTTTAATTACTTTCAACGGACCTACAAACGGGTTACCACTATTGACGAACTGAGGCTGCCCAGCGGTTCCGCGGTCGAAGAAAAAGCCCTGGAGCTGGAATACACTACCCGGATTATTCCGGTTTTGCTGAAACTCAACTGGGAACATCCTCTGGGTTACCAGAGCCCCTTTTACCTGCGCGCATCCGGGGGACTGGGCTGGCAAATGGTGTGGGACAAAGAAAACAACTTTGTCACCGGGGAACACCAGACCCGTTTTTTTCACGGATTTGGTTGGCAGGCAGCGGCCGGGGTGGGCATCGGAATCAGCTCCAGCGCCAATTTCTTTGTTGACCTGTTTTACAACAGTTCAACCGCTAAACGCAACCAGGAAACCAACAGCGTGGGATTACCCACCTGGGAAGAGATGAACATCTCGGGCTTCGGAATTAAAATAGGGGTAAGCATTGTTGGATTTGGCTGGTAATTCTTCACGGCGAAGACGCATCCGCAGCAGTTTTTTCGAACAGTTTGCCGCTCGTGTTTACCTCCCGCGAGCGGTCTTTTTTAGCTTCCTCGCTTTAATCGCTTTGAGCAGTTGCGCCCGACAATACCGCAAACCCGGAACCGTTCCCTCAACGTCGCGAGTCCCGCTGGTTCGAATCGCTCTGAGCGAAAAACTGAACAACGGCGCTCTGCGGTTCTCCGGCAACTTCATTCTGGAAAGCGAGGAAGCCTCTTACCTCCTGAATGAAACCCACGGCAAATTCCAGGTAAAATTTGCCAACCAGCGACTGGTGGTACGCAGTAAAAAGCGCGAATTCATCTACCAACGCTTCCAGAGGCTGGATTTTGTCCCCCAGGCAGACTCCTGCCGTTTTTACTGGAATGGATCCCCCTACCGGGGCACCATTTCTTTCGTTCGGGAGGGTCAGAAGCTGCTGGTGGTCAACACTCTTCCGCTTCCCCTTTACCTGGAAGGCGTCATTCCCAGCGAGATTCCCAGTCACAATCCGGAATACTACCCGGCTATTCTGGCGCAGACAGTGGTGGCTCGCACCTACACCATGTACCACTTGCTGCACCCGGCATCGGCACATTTCGATCTTTACCAAGACGTGCGTCATCAGGTGTATGCGGGAGCCGGGAATAACGCTCCCTTAGCCCAGAAAGCCATTGCAGAAACCCGGGGACTTATTCTTCGCAATGCACGCAAAGAGGTGGTCGAAACCCAATACCATTCCACCTGCGGGGACCGGGTGGAAAAACAACCGGCATATTTCGCCCAATTAAACCCGGACTACCTGGAAGATCGCTCAGACCACTCCTACAATTGCGCAATCTCTCCCTACTACCGCTGGGTCCGCAAAATAAACACCCGTACCATCCTGAAAAATTTGACCCGCCTGGGAAAAATACCTTCGTCGGAGGCCCAAACCCTGGCGGAGAACGGATATCATCTGCACATTTCGGTCGTCTCTCGTCATGCATCCGGGCGCATCGAGCAGGTTGCGGTGCGGGTTAATCACCGGGAAATATCCTTAAACCAGTGGGAGGTACGACGGGCTTTCGCCCCCGCTTCGGAGGAATATCTTCCCAGCAGCACCTTCTTTTTTAAATCCTCCCGTCAGGACTCCAGTCTGGTTTACTTAATCGGAGCCGGTTTCGGACACGGCAAGGGAATGTGCCAGTGGGGAGCCATTGGACAGGCACTCCGGAAGAAAAACTACCGGGACATCCTGCATTTTTATTTTCCGGAATTACAAATTGAAAAAGCGTATTAACCATGCTCAAACAAGGACTCATTTTTTTACTCTTAAGCGCAACGCTGCTGTCCCTGGCGGCTCAGAGTAATCAGAAGCTGCACGATTTTCTCTGGAAGACGGAATTCAACACCCTGCTCTCGCGTTTTGCGGAAGAACAGGTAGAGCTGGT
>JAJRXE010000462.1 GCA_024276455.1 Calditrichota bacterium | reverse complement strand
TCATTCAGGAAGTGAACGCCTCTTCCCCCAGGGACATGGGAAAGGTAATGGGCAAAATTATGCCGCAGGTAAAGGGAAAAGCGGACGGGAAACTCGTCCAGAAAATTGTCCAGCAAAAGCTGGCGTCCCTTTAATGGCGAGGCCCCTGGCCAAATTGTCACCGTATTTTAAAATTCCTGTTCTTTTAGGGAACATTTTTCAATAATTTTAAGGTGGAGGATTAATCCTCCACCTTATTTTTTTGGCGAAAAACGTAAAGTTGTACCATGCATTCAATCGATATTATTTTTCTGACCATTTTAGGATTTTTCGCTTTTCTGGGTATCTGGCGTGGATTCTTCCGCGAGGTGCTGGGCTTTGTTGGAGTGGTCGGCGGCATTTTTCTGGGTATTGTGAGGTTTGGTCCCATCAGTCGGGTGCTCAGTCAACACCTTCCGGACATTCCGGCGGCGCTGTGGCCCTTTTTGAGCTTCTTTCTGATTTTTGTGAGTTTTTACCTGTTGAGTCGCTTCCTGGCCGCTTTTCTGAGCAAAGTGTTCCAATCCATTTATCTGGGCTGGCTCAACCGCTTGCTGGGCGGAGTGGTTGGCGCTTTTAAAGGGGCGGTGCTCATTAGCCTGATTCTGTTGCTAGTTGGTTTTCTCCCTTTTCAGAAATCACTTCAACAGGTACGAGAAAAAAGTCTGCTTTACAACTCCCTGCAACGGGTTATTCCGGTACTTTACAATCTGAGCACTGGCGCCAAAGGCGATCCGGCCCATTTCGAGAAAAAAATAACCGCTGCATTGAAAAAAGGGCAGGTCAAACTGAACCAGGCAATCATCGATTACCTTTTCTATGGAAAACAAGATTCCGACAAAACTACAGAATGAGAATTTCGTCCAACTGGAATTACCCACCCTGCTGCAAAAGCTGGGCAGATTTCTGAAAACACCCTACGGATTTGCTCCTTTTCAGGAACTGGAAATTCAGCGGGAAGCAGGGGTAATCCGGGAGCTGCTTCAGCAGGTGGCCGAAATGATGGACCTGGAGCAGAGCGGCTACACGGTTCCGCTGGGGGAACTTCCGGACATTCGACCTTTGCTGGAAAAACTGCGACCGGAAGACGCTTTTCTGGAAGCTCCGGAACTGACCCGGGTGAAAGACAATCTGCAGAAATTCAAGGAAGTGGCGGTTTTTTTCCGCGAACATCGGGAGAACTGCCCCAGTTTGCATCGCATTGCCGAACGGATTCACGGACACCCGAAAATTGTGCAAGAGATCGATCACACGCTGGACGAACGGGGCGAGATCCGCGACGACGCCACGCCGGAACTACGGCGCATCCGGCGGGAAATTCACCGTCTGGAAAACGAAGTCAAACATCTGTTTGGCAAACTGTTGAAGAAATATTCGGAATTCTCCCAGGACGAAATCATTACCCTGCGAGACGGGCGCATGGTGCTGGGCATTCAGCAGCACTACGTCAACAAAGTGCCGGGCATTGTGCACGGTACCTCGGGTAGCGGGGCCACCGTCTTTGTGGAACCAATGGAAAGCCTGCGGCTGAGCAATCAGATTCAAAACCTGAAAATCGAGGAACGGCAGGAGATTATTCGCATTTTACAGTTTTTGTCCGGGCTTATTCGGGAAGTTCGGGAAGACATTTTTTACTCCCTGGAAAACCTGGGCGAATTGGATTTTATTCACGCCAAGGCGGAGCTCGCCCGGGAACTGCACGCTGCGGTCCCCAACCTTAGTACGGAAGCCCGTTTAAACCTGCTGAATGCTCGTCATCCGTTGCTGATTTTAAAAATGGGGCACCAGAATGTGGTACCGCTCTCGTTAACCCTGGGAGAAAAATTTTACACCCTGGTGATTACCGGACCGAACGCCGGCGGAAAAACCGTGGCGCTAAAAACGGTTGGACTGCTGGTAGTAATGACTCAGCTGGGTCTTCCCATCCCGGCTCATCCGGACAGCGTCATTCCCCTGTTAGACCAGGTGCTGGTGGACATTGGCGACCGCCAGAGCATGTAGCAGGACCTGAGCACTTTCTCCGCCCACATTATTCGGCTCCGGGAAATTCTGCGGCAGGCCGACACCCACACCCTGGTGCTGCTGGACGAGATTGGTACGGGCACCGATCCGCGGGAAGGTTCGGCACTGGCCATTGCCATCCTCAAAGAATTAACCGAACGCCAGGCCCTTACCATTGCCACCACTCACCACGGAGAACTGAAAGCTTTTGCCAACGACACGGCGGGAGTGGAAAACGCTTCCATGGAATTCGATCTGGAATCCCTCCAACCTACCTACCGCTTGCACGTGGGCATTCCCGGCAGCAGCTACGCCTTCGAGATTGCCCGGCGCTACGGTTTGCCGGAAAAAATTCTCCGCCAAGCGGAAAAGATTCTGGGTCCCGACAAGGGAAAACTGGAGAACATTTTGCTGCAACTTAACGCCCGGCTGCAGGAGATTGAAAAAGAACGGCGGGAACTCAGTATTAAACTCTCCGAGGCGGAAGGCTTGCGCCACCTTTACCAGCAAGAGGTGGAGCGATTGAAGCGGGAGCAGAAAGATTTACGGCGCAAAGCGGCCGAGGAAGCCGAGCAGATTGTTAAACACGCCAACGCCCGGATTGAAAAACTGGTGGCGGAAATCCGCCGCGCCCAGGCAGAGAAAGAAACAATCCGGCAGGCTCACCAGGAAATTCAACAGCTGGAAAGCTCCGTGCAAAAAATTCTTCGGGAAACCCAGCCTCGCTTTGTGCAGGCCGACCGTTTGAAAAAGGGGGACATCGTCTGGATTGAATCCCTCCGTCAGGAAGGAGAGCTCCTCAGCGATCCGGACAATCACCACAAAGCCTGGGTGCTGGTGGGCGAAATCCGCATGAAAATGGACGTCCGCAATTTTAAAAAAGTGGCCCGCGAGGAACCGGAATCCGGCAAAGTGTTCCGCCGGCGGGAAAATCTCCCCGACAAATTAGAAAGCGGTATTGCCCCGGAACTGGACATTCGGGGAATGGATTCCTACGAAGCCCTTCAGGCAGTGGATCGTTACCTGCACCAGGCCATGGAAGAATCGTGGGAGGAAGTGCGCATCATTCATGGTAAAGGAAGCGGCGTATTGCGCCGGGTGGTGAACGATTTTCTGGCACGGGACAAACGAGTGGCCGAGAAACGATTCGGAAAATGGGGGGAAGGAGACACCGGGGTGACCATCGTTAAATTAAATCGTGGAGAAGATAGCAATGGCTAAATTATTCATATTTTTAGGAAGCGCGAACGCTTTCATTGCCGTGGCTCTGGGCGCAATGGGAGCGCACGGATTAAGAGATAAATTAAGCGAACGCGCCTTCGAAGTATTTCAAACCGGCACCCGCTACCACATCATTCACGCTCTAGGACTAATCCTGATTGGCCTGATTTCCCAATGGATTAGCCGCGACTTGCTGGTACACTGGGCCGGTTGGTTTTTCTTACTGGGCATTACCCTTTTCTCCGGCAGCCTTTACTTTCTGGCCCTCATGGACCTGGGCTGGTTGGGGATTTTAACCCCTCTGGGAGGACTGGCTTTCCTGGCTGGCTGGTTGCTTCTGGCCGTTGCCGCCTTGAAAATGCCCTGAAGAAAACGCCCGGCTTACTGCTTCAGCCAGTCCAGGTAAGCTTTCATCACTGTATTGCCCTGCATGGTGTTCACCGTTACCCACAGGAGCGCTTTGCCGTGAGTGAACACGAAATGAGTTTTCCCCTGACCAAAGCAGCGGTACACCTGCTGGCCGTTGTAGTTTAAATATTCGCCCATGATGAATCCGCTCTCGGGCGTGGCGGTGATTTTCTCGGTCATTCGCTTGTATTCGCTTTCCGCCTGCTTTGCTTCGGGGTAGTAGCTCACGTAAATCATCAGGGCATCTTTTTCTCCCCGGTACACCCCAATCTCGCTCTCGGCGCGGGCCACCTCTTTCTGATGCAATTTGTTCACCACCTCCTCCGCCTCCGGACCTACCAGGGTACGATGCAATTTGTACCCGGGAAGGGAGTCGGGCAGAACACTGGTCGGTTTATTCTCCTGGCCAAACAAAAACAACGGGAAAATAAACACCAGTAAAATAAGAACGATTCCAAAACGGCGTTTGCTCATAACCTGTTCCTTTTTTTTATTTTTCTATGCTTTTAATCTCAAACAACCTGGTCGGCCCCCAATTAGTGCTCAAATAGTTTCCGGCAGGGTGTAAGTGCGACCCTGGTTCGCTTTTTTCAAATATTCCAGCAGAGGCTGAAAGTAATTGAGCATGGGTCGGGCGCTTAACTCCTGGCCAATGGTATCTTTGAGTAGCTTCCGCCAATCCACTGTGGCACCCGGATACATGAGTTCCCGCACGAATTCTCCCACTGCGGCCTGACCGTAATAATTGGTGGCGTGAGGATCCTGGTGCAAGATTTCCCGGGCGATATGATCGTGAAATTGAAACAGCAGCACGTAGGAGAGGGCATAATCGTAATACTGCGCCGCATCGTTGTTGATGTGGGTTTTAGTGGCGGCATCGCAATAATTTTCTCCCCGGGGTTCTGGAGCCACTATTCCCTGGTACTTTTGTTTTAATTCCCACCACGTGCGGTTGAATTCCGCAGCCGGCAAATTCCGGGCGTACAATTCGTACTCAAAATCGGTCATTACCCCGGCGGACCAGGGAATAAACACAATGTAATTCAAGGCTTCTTTTAAAAGAAGCTGCATCGGGTCGGTCTGGCGGTTGGCCGGCAACAAGTCCAGTCCGGCTAAAAAGGGCTTTTGCATGGCTGCCAGCCCCATCAAACTGCCCATGGCCTCGTGAAAGGCCCGATTGGCACCATCGCGCAACAAAATGGGTACATCCGGATTACTGTAAGAAATAAAATAGTAAATGTGGCCCAGTTCGTGATGGGCGGTTTCATACCATTCCGTATTGGGTACCACGCTCATCAGGCAACGCACATCCTTGTCCAGATCCAGGTGCCAGGCCGAAGCGTGATTGTTCTTTTTGTAAGGGGCATCTTTGGGCAGGGGGTACAGGCTGGACAATTCCCAAAAGCTGGCGGGGAGGGGTGGGAAATCCAGACTTTTGTAGAAACGTTCGCCCTGGCGCACAATCCACTCGGCGCTTTTTTGGCGGAGAATGGCGTCAAGATTCATTCCCTCCACCTGTACCAGCGAACTCCAGTCCTGTCCCCAGCGGTTTGGCAACCAGTGAGCCGGCAACATGTCCGGCACCTCTGCGACTCCGTAGCGTCGGGCCAATTCGTAGCGAGCGTAGGTGTGGAGCTCCCGGTAAAGCGGCCAGATTTCCCGCACCAGCCGATGGTTCAACTCCAACATCTCCTCGGTACTCATTCCGTAATCGGACACCTGGTAGGTGAAATAATCCGGATATCCCAGCGCCTGCACCGTCTGGTTGCGCAGCTGTTGTAAATTTACGAGACCGTCTTTCAGTACCGTTCCAACCTCTTTACTGGCTTTCCAAACTTTCAGACGCTCTTTTAAATCGGTTTCCGTTCGGAGGGCTTCGTCAATTTCGTTGGTGGTCACCGAACGGCCGTCCACCTTAAAATCAAATCCAAACAATTTTTCATTCTGTTCCGTCTCTGCTTTAATCCGTTCTTTGACCAGCTCCGGAACCGTTTGAGGATTATTGGCCGCCAGGTAGAGCATTTTTTTCAATTGCTTTACCTGCAGAGCCGTCAGGCGGTTTTCTTTTTTCAAGTAGGCCTGAATTGTGGCAATATTTTTTGCACTCCCGGTAAATGCCGCCAAGGCTTCGTTGGCCTGGCGGGTGGCAATGGCGTTGGTGGAATCGCCTTCCACAATCCGGGTGTTCGATTTCCATTCCGCCTTGGAGGCGGCGTAGTAAAGCTGCTGGTACTGTTTGGTGTACCCCTCAATAAATTGCTGGACTTCCGCCTGAAAACTTTCTCTGGATTGGCAGCCCACAAGCAGTAAAAATACTGCCCCCAGCCCAAAAACCACCTTTTTTTTCATAGGGCGACCTCAAATCTTTGGTTTCTTTCCGGTTGTTTCCCTACCCGGACTTAAATATGGGGAAAGGCCATCGGGGAGGCAAACGAAAAAGAAGATTGCCTCGAAAAAATTCCCGCCCACCCCCTGATTCAAAAAAACGTTCGCTGGCATTTTTTACCCCCGGTCCATTCGGCAGGAGCAGGAGGTTAACCGCACAAAATTCCGGGCGACATTCCCAAAATCCGCTCGACTTTTCCCTCTTTTTTCCCTAAAATAAACTAAAATTTAACGGAACGGGACGGCCATGAGACAAAATTTCTTTTCTCATCTGGAATGTTCCTACTGTGGGAAGGATTTTCCGGGCGACCGGCTGTGGAATCTTTGCCCGGACTGCGGCAAACCGTTGCTGGCGCGCTACGACCTTGCCGCCGCCAGAGAGAATTTGCAACCCGGCGATTTTTGCTGTCGGGAGAATTCCCTCTGGCGCTATGCCGAACTGTTGCCGGTGCAGCAATTGGAAAATCGCCTTTCGCTGGGTGAAGGCTGGACCCCGCTGATTCACGCCACCCGCCTGGGCGAAGAAGTGGGGTTTCAGAAACTGTTCATCAAAGACGAAGGGAATAATCCGACCGGTTCCTTCAAAGCCCGCGGACTGTGTCTGGCGGTTTCGCGCGCAAAGGAGCTGGGGGCCAGTGCTCTTTCGATTCCCTCGGCCGGAAATGCCGCCGGCGCTCTGAGCGCCTACGCGGCGCTGGCGGGCTTGCCAGCCCACGTGTTCATGCCTCGCGACGTTCCTCACCCTTTTGTGGCGGAATGCCGCGCCCTGGGTGCCCACGTTACCCTGGTGGACGGTCTGATTACCGATTGCGGTCGTCTGGCCGCGGTGGAAGCACAAAAACACGGTCGCTTCGACCTCTCCACGCTTAAGGAACCTTACCGGCTGGAAGGGAAAAAGACCATGGGCTACGAACTGGCCGAACAGCTGGGCTGGCAGTTGCCGGAAGTGATTATTTACCCCACCGGGGGCGGCACCGGACTGGTGGGAATGTGGAAAGCATTTGAGGAGTTGGAACAACTGGGCTGGATTGGTCGCCGGCGTCCTCGCATGGTGGTGGTGCAATCGGCCGGGTGTGCTCCCCTTGTACGAGCCTTCCAGGAAAACGCAGAGTTTGCCCGGCCCTGGGAGAATGCCCACACCGTTGCCGACGGCCTGCGGGTCCCGGCGGCCGTGGGGGACTTTCTCATCCTGAAAACCCTGCGGGAGAGCAATGGCACCGCCGTGGCCGTCTCGGACGAAGAAATGCTCCAGGCCGCCAACCTGATTGGCCGCACCCAGGGACTCTTTGTCTCTCCGGAAAGCGGGGCGACGCTGGCCGCCTTTCAGCGACTGCGCCAGGCCGGCTGGATTCACCCAAACGAACGGGTCGTGCTGTTCAGCACCGGAAGCGGCTACAAATACAGCCATCTCTGGAGAAAATAATAACTTTACCTGGCAGTTACCCCGGAGGTTAACACAGCAATCGTGGAACGGTTACTTCTTTTTCTGCGGGAAGCCCTACCCGCGCCGGACATGGCGCTCTGGCTCGCCCCGGCGCTGCTGCTTTACACCATTCTTTGCGCCGGACTGGCTGCCTGGTTGCGCACCCGGCGAGAAATCGACACCGCTTACACCCGCAAGATTTTCCATTTCCTGATCATCTCTGCCGCCGGAGTTCTGCAGTTAACCCTGGGCCTGAGCGCGGTGGCGCTGTTCGGCAGCATTGTCAGCCTGGTGGTTTTGTACACCGTCTGGAGAAGCGAGGGATTTCCCTTTTACGAAGCCCTGGCACGACCACAGGATGCCCCTCACCGCACCCTGTTTGTGCTGATTCCCCTTTTCACCACCGCCCTGGGCGGCGTAACCGCGAATCTGCTCTTTCCGCGTTTTGCCTACCTCGGTTATCTGGTGGTTGGTTGGGCAGATGCGGTGGGAGAACCGGTGGGTCGGCGCTGGGGGCGGCACCGTTACCGGGTGCCGTCTTTTGCCGGCGTTCCGGCGGAGCGCAGCCTGGAGGGCTCCCTGGCCGTCTTTTTTGCCGCCGTGGTTGTTTCGTTCGCAGGCCTTGCCGTACACGCCCCTCCCCTGACGATGGGAAAAATCTTCCTGCTGGCGCTGGCAGTGGGCCTGGCAGCCACCGCCGTGGAGGCGGTGAGCCATCACGGCATCGACAACTTCACCCTCCAGCTGGTAGCGGCCGGACTTACCCAGTGGCTAATTTAAGGAGACCATTCCCGGGTAACTCAAGTTAAAAAGGCGTACCCTGAAAAAATAAACCCATTTCGTTAAGGAGAAAAAAATGCCGCGTGCCAAAATCGATTTTCCGGAATCTTTCCACTTTGTGACTGAAATCCCCGTGCGCATTACCGATCTGAACTACGGCAATCATCTGGG
>JAJRXE010000461.1 GCA_024276455.1 Calditrichota bacterium | reverse complement strand
CGCGTCCAGCGTGGCGCCTTCCGGCAACGGATCGATTTCGTACACCAGCTTCCCGGCGTCTTCCGAATCGGGGTCGCTGCCCTGCAGGGTGAAAGCAATTGGTTGGTTCTCATCGGTGACAATCGGTTGCAGAGCGGCCAGCACCGGCGGACGATTCACCTGGTTAACCGTAATCGTGATCGCCTTTTCATCGCTTAAACCGCTGGAATCGCGTACTCCAAAGGTTACCCCACTGTACACGCCTGCTTGCTCAAAAGTAGGCGTCCAGGAGAACTGGCGGGTAGCCGCATCGAAGGTTGCCCCAACCGGCAGATTGGTGGCGTAAAAGGTGAGTTTTCCGGCATCCTCTTTATCCGGATCACTCCCGTTTACCACAAAGGTCAAATTCTGATTTTCGTCCACCACCTGGTCGGCCAACGCTTCCAAAACCGGAGGACGGTTAACGTGATGGACGGTAATCACGGTTTGCTGACTGTCCGCCAGCACACCGTCGCTCACGACAAAGGTTACCTCGTAAGTGCCGGACTGCTCGTAATTCGGCGTCCATTGAAATAAACCGGTGGTTTGATTCAGCGTGGCTCCTGCGGGTAATCCGAGAGCCTGGAAGGTAAGTTTCCCGGCATCCTCTTTGTCCGGATCGGAAGCGGAAAGCTGGTACTCCAGAGGTTCGTTTTCGTTGACCTCCAGAGGGGGCAGCTGCGCCAGAACCGGTGGTCGGTCCACATGATTTACCGTAATGGTAACGCTCCGCTCCGCGCTCAGTCCCTGCGGATCGCTCACCCGGAAAAGAACTCCCGGGTAGGTTCCAGACTGTTCAAACGTGGGGGTCCAGGTAAAAACCAGGGAATCCGGATCAAACACGGCTCCCTCGGGGAGATTCTCTGCCACCACAGTGAGTTTCCCGGCATCTTCCACATCCGGGTCGGAAACGGAAATTTTAAACTGCAAGGTTTCGTTTTCGTTCACCGTCTGATCCGGAATGCTGGCAATGACCGGGGGTCGATTCACATGAATCACAGTAATATTGAAGGAAGTGCTGTCCGAAAGATTTCCGGCCGTCATTACTGCCAGCACATTTTCGTAAACGCCGGACTGATCATAGGTAGGCACCCAGCGGAACTGATGGGTCTTCGGGTTAAAGGTGGCTCCTTCTGGTAAATTATACATGGCAAAGCTGATTTTATCCTGATCCTCCCGGTCCGGATCGCTTCCCTCCAGGGTAATTAGCAGAGTATCGCCTTCGTTCACCGTTTGATCGGGAATGGCCACAATGGTCGGCGGTCGATCAACGTGCTGCACGGTAATGGTGGTCGATTCCCGGTCGGCGCCACCGGCTCCGTCTTCCACAATAAAGTCCACCACGTACACCCCGGACTGTTCGTACGTGGGACGCCAGGTAAACACCCGGGCCAAGGAGTCGAAATGCGCTCCCTCCGGTAGATTCTCCGCCCGGTAAACCAATTTCCCCACATCTTCACTGTCCGGATCGCTGGCTTCCGGAATCTGAATGGTTAGCAGCGAATCTTCCGGCACAACAAAATTGGCAATTTCCGGTAGATTCGGATTACGATTCACGTGCTGCACCGTAATGGTAATGGTATCGGCAACACTGAGGCGGCTTTCGGTCTGTTCGGTCACTTTAAAAACTATGTTCGGGTACACCCCGGACTGCTCGTAAGTGGGGCGCCAGGTAAACGTGCCGGTGGAATCGTTGAAAAACGCCCCTTTCGGCAGATTGTACGCGGCATATTCAATGGGATCCCCATCGGGATCGCTGGCAACAATTTGCAATACCAGGCTGCTGTCTTCTGGAATCACCGGATTGCTCAGAGGCTGCATTACCGGCCGGTTATTGTGACGTAAAATCTCCGTCTGAGCATTGGTGGCCAGGAAAACGTAAATGTCCGCTTTGCAGGAGGCGTAACTCTCGCTTTCTGGCAAATAGTCGCCTTCAAAAATCGGTTTCTGGGGATCTTGAACGTTAATGATCTGCAATCCTAATTCCCGGTTCGAGAGGTAGGCGTACGTTCCGGAACGGAACACATGCTGTACGAAGCCGCGGCTTTGGTAACGCGCCACAGGTTGGGGCAAATTAGGATTGCTAATGTCCAGGATGAGCAAACCGCCGGGTCCATCGGCAATGTAAGCCAGATTCCCTTCCAGCACCAGCTGTACCGGCTGAAATCCGGTGTCGTACTGGGACAGCTTCTGGGGATGTTCCAGCGAAGCAAGATCGTAAATCAACAAGCCGTCTTTTTTGGCCGCTACAAAAAGCAAATTATCCCGGTGATTAATGCTCCACACCCAGGAACCCGGTACATCCAGAAAAAGCACCTTGGGATCATTCAAATCCTGCACATCCAGAATGGCAAATCCGTCTTTGCCCATGGCAGCAAAGAGCAGGTTCTTGTTCAGGTCAATCCATTGGGCATTTCCCGGCACTTTGATTGTGGTAATATGGCGCGGTTGACGCGGGGAAGAAACGTCGTACACCAAAATCCCCTGATCATCCGCAGCAATGTACAGGGTCTGATCTTTTATTAGTAATTGACGGGCATTCTCGGCTTTAATAAAGGCCACCTGTTGCGGATTTTTCACCTCGCTGACATCTACAATTTGAACACCGCTCCAGAGATTGGCAATGTACAAAAAACCCTGGTGATAAATCACATAGCGGTCCCCATCGTTTAACGTCACCTCATCCACGGTGGGAGGAGAGATAAAGGCAATCGGTTCAGCGGTCGCACCAACCTGACTCCAACCATTAGAGAACGAAAAAGAAAATACGAGAAGTATTAGGAACAAAATCACTGCTGGAGATTGCATCTTCATCATAATCTCCTATTTTTGAAGTGGGTTTTCATATTTCTAATTTATTCAATATATTAAAACATCCATGCCAAATCAAGGTAGAGCGGTCCTAAGAATGGAATATTCACGATTCTTCTTAAACTTTTTATATTTTCGGCGTTTAGGGCTTTTATTTTAGAAAATAAATACAGATTTTGATTCAGAACAGAGGAATTCAACCGTCAAAAAGTCTTTTTAAGATGGCGGACCAATTTTACTTGCTATTTCGTCAATCTAACCCGGGGTGTTAACCACAATCTCTCTCTGGATAAAATTCAGTGGACCTAAAGGCCCCTGTAGGAAATCGTCTCCCTTCCAAACAAAGCGGGGTGGAAAAGGGAAACAGGGGCACCCGTCCGCTCTTTTCCGGGAAATTTCTTTTGACCTGATCCCACAATTTGCCTAATTTAAACATTATGGGAATTAATCGAACCTGGACCAATTTGTACAAACGCACCGATATTTTCCGGTGCGTTCATGAAACCCATCGAGGTTTCAAAAACCGAATGTCGGTTTACCACATTTTGAAAGAAAAGAAGTGCTACCCAAAGGGATGTTTTTATTTTCGCTGGAAGTGCAAGGAGCTTTCGAAAAACCGGAAATGCCACCGCGGATTTTCCCACGTGGGACGCAAATGTCCGGGTTGTCGGTTCTTTGTGGACGAAAAAATCCACAACCATCCGGAATTACAGGTCAGCAAAGCGGAATACGAACAGTTTTTACGGCAATTGGATGAATTCGAGGATTGGCTGGCGGAAATTGAAAACAAAGACCTGGAAATTCTGGGAACCATCAGCAGTGTGAAGCCTCTGTTCGTCAAAAAGGTGTATCCGAAAACTTCTTTTCTCTCCTTTCGGAGTTACCTGCTAGTCTTCCAGGAAATTTATCTGGGAACCGATTTGATGAAAGATTACGTGTATGCGTTGGTTTCCAAAAAGCTTCAGCAGCAGTACCGTTTTGCCGCCGGAGACCGCCT
>JAJRXE010000460.1 GCA_024276455.1 Calditrichota bacterium | reverse complement strand
CAAGTACGGCATTCCCACCCTGGCAGCGGACGATCCCAATTACACCCCGTTTGTGGACGGCTGTTGCCGCTGGAACGGCCCCGTGTGGCTGCTGTGGGATTACATGGTGTTCGAGGGGCTGCGCAACTACGGCTACCACGCTCTGGCCCGCCAGGTGGCGGAGAAAATGATGCTGGCGGTTACCACCCAGTTGTCCAAAAACCACCATTTCTGGGAATCGTACAGCCCGGACTTCCCGGTACAGGAGTGTCCCTCCAACTACATCTGGGATTCCATTATGGCCAAGGTGCTGATTGATGTGTATGGGGATTGGAAAATCGAAAATTGAGAGAGTAGAAAGATTAAAAAGTGGTGAGTAACGAAAGAATGCAATTCAGACCAAACAGATTTTAGATTGTCCGAATGGAAGAACGAATGGTTTGAAGCGGAAAAATTTGTAATTTGCGTAAATTAAAAATTCATGACGAGGTGTATTATGATTTTGGCTAAGCAAAAAAAACTGGGCGGACTTTTAACCATTGTGCTGGTTTTTTTGATTGGGATGCCGTTGTCGGCCCAGTTGGTCGTTCAGCAGCCGGTGCCCATTGGAGAAATGTTACAACAGGGGAATGCGCAGGCAACGGTGGAACCGGCGTTTACGGTTGATTCACTCTCTAAAATATTCGACGGAAATCCTTTCACGGAAGCGGGGGTTCAGGACACCAATCGCCTGACCATTACCCTGGCATTCGATAGTAACGTATCGTTCTCCGGAAGTAAAATTTACATGTGGACGGCGGGTACCTGGACACTGGAAATTGCCAACAGTCTGGACGATTTGGACAATACTACCGGGAGTTACCAGCTTCTGGTAAACCAGCAAACGCATTCGGTGTTTGCCTGGGATTCCCTGGAGTTTGGAGCGCAAAGTGCCCGCTATGTACGTCTAAGCCTGGAAACCAGTCAGTCCGGGACGATTCTGGTGGGGGAATGGGTGTTAAAGGGAACCCTCACTTACACTGCACTGCACATTTATCCGTATCCGCCCAAAGTCCTTCCCGGGACCTCTCTGCAGTTAAAAATCCAGTTGGTGGATGAATATGGCAATCTTTCTCCTTACACATTGAACCACCCGCTTATCTGGGATACGGAAGATCACACCATCGCCACGGTGGGTGAATTCGGTAAATTAACCGGACTGGCTCTGGGTAGTACGAATGTGACGGTTCGAATTCCGGATGGGAAGTTGCGGGGGAGTGCACCGGTGAGCGTTTTAAGCGATTTTCAGTCCCCCAGGGCCGAACCGCAAACAATCCGGGTGGCTTTAATCATTCAAGACCCCATTGTTGATACGGTAAACAACAAAAGAATTCATGAGGTCTGGCGCTGGCAAAGTCCCTCTGCACTGATTGAGCAAATTGTTGACGATTTTTACCGCGCCAGTGGGGGCGCGATTGTGTATGATGTGGTGGAAACCCACGACAGCGATTTCATCTTCACCACCCTGGATGGGCAATACATGTCCCGGGACACCTTGATTTATTTTTTCACCCCTTCCAACGGGGTGTTGTACGGACATGTGCCGGGACACTTACAGTATTTAGCGGAAGATGAAGGCCGGGTCGCTTTTGATTACGTCGGTCTGGTGGATTATTACAATCTGGACGAGAAACGCAATAGCGGTCAGATTCATGAAGTCTGGGTGTACACGTTTCCTTTCGGGGGGATGTACGAATCCCGCCTGGTGGGACCGAACGGGTTCTGGTGCAATTCGCCGCCACAGCCCCATCCCGGTTTGGATTACCTGTTGCCGGTGATGGGCTGGAACTACGAACGCGGCGTGGCCGAGGCGTTGCACAGTTACGGCCACAGAGTGGAAAGCGTGATGCGCCAGGTGTACGGTCGCTGGGATCCCAACGCCGCCGAGCCGAATAATTGGGAATTGTTCACCCGCATCGACAAAGATCATCCCGGAGAAGCGCAGGTTGGCAATATTCACTTTCCTCCCAATGGCCAGTCGGATTACGATTACGCCAATTCCCGCTCGGTAACCTGTTACGCCGATAACTGGAAACGCTATCCCTACCTCCTGGATCAACATCGAACGTTGAACTGCAGCGAGTGGAACTGCGACCAGCGCGATTACATGAAATGGTGGTTTAACCACTTACCGCGGTATCAGGGGGTGTACGAGGGAGTGTTAAATAACTGGTGGCACTATGTGGTGAAGTACGAGGAAGCGGTGGCGCTGGCGGACAGTTTAAATTCTTTGCCTCTGAAAATCGAAACTTTACCTGCAGATTTGCTTCCGCAGGGGTTTTTGCTGGAGCAAAATTTCCCCAATCCGTTTAATCCGGAAACGACAATTCGTTTTCAAATCCCTCGTTCCCAACGGGTGCTTTTGCGGGTTTACAATGTGCTCGGGCAGGAAGTGCAAACACTGGTTGATCGCAAACTGGCGCCAGGTCGCTACCAGATTAAATTCGACGGAAAGGATTTGCCCAGCGGGGTGTACTATCTTCGTTTGCACGCAGGCAATTTTCGGCAGACCCGCAAGATGTTGCTGCTCAAATAATTGAGGGGTAGAACCACGAATTTTACGAGTGGACGGAAGGAGATTGGAGAGCCGGGAGATTTGCGTTAAGAGGTGGAGCATTAGGCATCGGGGTGCAAAGGTATAAGTGAGTTGAGGAAAAGAGGCTGAAAGTGGTTTTTGATGCCGAAAAATCGGGGTGAAAATTTGACCAGCAAGATCTTACTGGATTCCATTCCCGGTATCCGGAGACAATTAATTGGTTCGAATCGCTTTATTCGAACAATTCGTATACGAATATTTTTTTGGTTTTTCGCATGTTTTGCGGGTAGAAAATAAAAGTTTGTGATTTCTATGGCCGGAGTGGAGCCCTTCAATCCCCAGATTTTCACCACTTTCCCGGTACCATTAAGCATTTTGGCTGCGTAACAGCCGGCGCTTCGCCAATCTTGATGTTATCTGTCCCAATGAACACCGAGTACGCATCGGATAAAATCTTATGATTCGGCACATTCACCAGAATGCTGGAATGAAACGCTTTTTCCACGATGGCTGTGAGGGGTTGGGATTTTACCAGGAAAATAAGGTTTCAAATTTCCAAATCTCAAACCAATGAACAGAACCCCGAAGGGGCAGAAGATGACAGCCCGGTGCGACAAACCGGGAAATGGATTGTTACCATTAAATTAACATCCTGAAAGGGTGGAATAAATTAATCTTGCCTTCCTGCACAGTTTAGGTT
>JAJRXE010000459.1 GCA_024276455.1 Calditrichota bacterium | reverse complement strand
CGCTTTTCCCACCGGCATATTCCTCTCTCTGGAAGGGCACCTGCTCTACCGCGACTTGACCTACACCTACCGGAACAGTCTGGACGCCGGGATGATTCGCGCCCACGCCCGTTTTCATCCCCGGCCCCACCTTGGCATTGGAGGTGGGGTGTATCTGGAACGTTTTCGTATTGCGGTGCAGAATTATTTTCCACCCGAACGGTCCACTGACCAAAATCCTGGCTGGCGGGCCGGCCCGGAAATCTCCCTGGAATTCAGCGGAAACTATTTTCTGACTTTCACCTACCGCTTCCTGTACCACCATTCCGAGCTACTTTCCGGCGCTGCCCGAGAACAATGGATTCGCCTGGTAGGCGCCTGGAACTGCAAACCGCGCTGGTACCTGTTGCTGCTACTGGATTACTATTTCTTCTCCACGCCGCCCAGCACTCCGGAGGTAATTCCGTTGCTTTATTCCCCGCTAAATAACGAAAGCAAATTTTTTCTGAAAATCGCTCATTCCGTAACCCGGCGCAGCGATCTGTTTCTGAAAGGAGGCTTTCTGCGGGAAGAGCTGGTGCGCAATCTGGTTTCTCTTTCCGGCTGGCAGTTCACCGCCGGCGTTGAATTGCATTATTGAATCCCAATCTACAGCTTTTTGTGGGTGCCATCGCAAAAGGGCGGCGTTGCAGTGTGTTTGCAACCGCACCAGTAATACGTTCCCGCCTCCTCGATGGTGACTTCCACCGGGGTCAGGCCGGTGCCTTTATGGGAACCGTCGCAAAAGGGCTGCTTTTTGGAACGCCCGCAACGGCACCACCAATATTGTCCCGGCTCCATTTCCAGGGCATACGGGGCTTTTTGGGCAATCTGGGGTTTCACTTCTTTATTCATTTTTTCCAGAACCTCATTTTTTATGATTCGAATTAGTTCTCCGGGGGAGACGGCCGGCACCGCCCCTTTTTTGTAATCCTTCAAATCCCGGGTTACAATGTAATCCAGCGCCAATAAACGGGCGGCGGCTTCGGAAACGGCGTCCTCAAAATCCGGGATATTGGACTGCAGGGCCTCCCGCAGGACATTCTCGTCCACTTCCACCACCTGCAAGAAACCGAGCAATTTTTCCACCACTTCCCGGGTCTTTACCCGAGAAGCAAATTGCCGATCCAGAAAGAAGGTGAGCACCACCAGCTCGTGAGCGCCAATAAAAGCGGTTACCTCCCCCGCTTCAATCATTTGAAATAGCCGGGCGGCATCCCGGTGCTGTTTCTGGCGATTCAAAAAATCCAGCACGACGTTCAAATCAATCAGGACTTTTTTCATGGAACTCTTCCCTCAAAGTTTTTTTGTCCGGAAGCGGATGTTCCGCTAAAATTCCGTACAGGGTTTTTAAATCGTTCGAGAGAGACAAATCTCCCTCTTCACTCTCCTTTAAAAACCGCAAATACTCTTCCACAATTTTAGAAATGGATTTGTTCTTTTTGCGGGCGTACTGGTGAGCAAACTCCACCAGTTCTTCCTCAATGTTTAAGGTGAGCTTTTTGGGCATTGCTCCCTCCTTTTTACGTGTTCGTTTTAATTTATTACGTCTCTGGTAAAAAATCAATTTCTTTCTGGTCTGCCGAGGACAGGTTTACCGGATACGAAGGTCATTCCGGCTACAGCCGTCTTGTCCTCCGCAGGGACTCCATCTTGTCAACCAACTGTGTAAATCGCTTTGCGGCATGACGAACAGTTTTTACCAACTTTCCCAAGGTTCCCGGCTTTTTGTAATCGAGAGGGAAACAAAGCGAGGAGGGGAGACGGGGCGAAGGAGAGAATGGGTGAATTGGCGACAGGGCGATTTGTTTTAGATTCGTTCTGTATTTATTCGTGAAAATTCGTGGATCAAAAAGCTCAGTTAGCGCGTCCCGACCGGGACGGGATGAAATAAAACCCAATCTTCCGAAGGCCGGAGAAAAAGAAACCAAATTCACCTGACGGTGCTAAAGTGAAAGAGCAAATATTTATTTTGTGCCGATTCGTGAAAATTCGTGGGAAGGTAGGGGCAGGCCTGTTCTGTGACCAGACGGGCCTGTCCGGCTGCGCAATTCTGCTTACTTCCCGATTTCCTGCGGATCAAATTCTCCCCGAAACACCACTTTGGCGGGGCCTTCCAACCACACTTTTCGGGATTCCGGCGCCAGGCTTACCTGCAGCTCCCCGCCCGGTGCTTTCAGGCGCACCGGCGACCTTATTCCGTACCATTCCAATGCAGCCAGCGCCGCCGCCAGGGAGCCGGTGCCGCAGGCCAGAGTCTCGCCTTCCACCCCGCGTTCGTAGGTGCGGATGTGTAACACTTCCCCTTTTTTCTGCACGAAGTTCACGTTGGTACCCGCCGGCGCAAAAGCCGGGTGATTACGAAAATAACTCCCCCAGTGCATCACGTCCAGCGCTGGCAACTCTTCTGTCGTTTCCAGCACCAAATGCGGCACCCCGCTGTCGATGAAGGCGAAACGGGGAAACTGCTCCGGGAGAAGGCGAGCAATGCCCGGATCGGGCAGTTTCCGGGGGAATTTTTCCCACTGCACCCGCACCTGTTCCCAACCGGTGACCTCGCCCCAATAGGTCGCCCCGCCAATTTCGAGGCGGAATTTTGTGGTACCGGGTTCGTAAAGATGGGCAAAATACACCGCACAGCGCGCCCCGTTGCCGCACATGGCGGCCGGCCTGCCATCGGAGTTAAAATAGAACAGCCGGAAAGAATCCGCTGTCCGAGGCTCAACAACCATCAATCCGTCCGCGCCAATACCAAAATGGCGGTCGCACAACCGCTGAATTAGGGAGTGGTCTTGCAGAGGGAAATCGACTTCCCGGCGATGAAACAGAATAAAATCGTTCCCGGCGCCGTGCATCTTGGTAAATTTAAACCGCTCTCCCATGCGCCCCCCTTAATAGTGAAACTGAAAATTTATTCCCTCGGTGGACCAGCGCTTACGCACATTGACCGTGTCCGGGTAAAATTGAAACGGTTCGGCAAATTGCCAGGGGTGGGTGGCTCCTTTATCCCAGCGCCCGTTTTCGTTCACGTCAACAACGCTGTGAAGCAGGTACTGTCCGGCTGGTAGAAAGGGAATCTCGTAGCGCTGGTTTAACGGTGTCACCGTGTTGTAAAGTGCCTCGCCCTCTGCCGGTCGAGCAAATACCACCGCCTGCCTCCAGTCCGGGTAACTGGCGGAAACCGTTCCGGCAATCTCTCCCAGATCCGCCCAATCGAGGGTGGTAAATTGACTCTCTACCGTGGTGTCGGGAAAGCTTCGCCCCCAGAGGTCGCGCAATCCCCCCAGGTAAAGGCGGATTTTGTAGGTGGCGTTTTTCTCCAGCAAAGAATGGGGTTGGAATAGCGGTTTTCGAAGGTCGCTGAAATCGAATTTCCCGGCAACCGGATTCCCCTTTTCACTCAAAAGCTCAAATGTCTTTTCAAACGTCAGGGTATCGACCGGTTGATTCAGTTCCACTGTCACGACGGCGTTGTAGGGAACCTGATTGCTCCTATTCGTCGGAACCACTCTCAGAAGGGCCGGTGGTAGAGTGTCCGGACGGGTGGCACTCACAAACTCCGCCTGCAATCCCGCATCCGGCAACGGATTCCCTGCCAGATCCTGTAAATTACGGATTTTCAACATCATTTTTCGGGCGGGGGGCAAACTGTCGAAAAACAGGAAGAGGGTCTTCGGATCGCCGCGGTCCAGGCTTATTCCCCTGGGAACAAAGGTGCCAAGCAGTGAATCGCTGGCAACTACCTCGATATTCCGGTTAAAACGAATGGGCTCATCAAATCGCAGCGTTAGCTCCCGGGTGGTAACCGTGTCCACGGCTTCCAGCTTGGCCGCGGCGGTGTCTTCCTGAATAAGGAAAAGATTCAGTCCGGCAAAACGATTTTGCGCCCCTGCAAGCTCCACATCCCGGTAGGGCAATCCCACCAAATCGCTTCCCAGGGAATAAGTTTTGTCGTAATCGCGGTCCACCAAAGCAATGACTCGGTACTTCCCATCCGGTAGAAAGCCCAGTCGGAACTGCCCTTCCTCATCCGCCTGGGTAAAGAACCGCGCCTTGTGACTCCAGATGGAATCGGGACTGGGATAATCCTCCAGCCGGTAAGCGTACACAAAAATTTCTTTCTCCCGGCTTTCAGCAAAAATTTCCCCGCGAACCTCTCCGCTGTCAATGGCGCTTCCGGTCGAGAAAGCAAGCTGGAAGGGAGCCGCCAAACGATTATTGTGCAGATCGGTAATCCGGGTGCCCAGCGTAAACACGTAGGTCTGGTTCTGGCGCAGAGAATCCTTCAGGAGGAAGCGAACTTTCTTGTTTCCTTTCCATTTGGGCTTTACACCGTGTTTAACTTCCGGAACGAGCCAGTAGCTGTTTACCAGCGAACTTTTGTTAATCGCTTCGCTGAATTCGATTTCGATGTATTCTAAATGGGAAAGACCCACTGAATTGGCCGCCGGGTAGGTTTTCACCACCTCAGGGGGCTGTTTGTCCGGTGGTCCGCCAGGAGGCGCCATTTTCTGGGCACACCGGTTCAGGAAAAACCCGCCTGCCAATAGCAGCACCAATATTACGAACCGAAATCGAAAAGCCCGGTAAGGTGTTTCAACAAGCACTCTTCTTCCCTTCAAGTAATTTTTTAATCAGACTGTCGAAAATCGGAAAACCTTCGCGTTTAAACACTTGTTTTTCTTTTACCCATTCTGATTTTACGAATTTACAAAAATTTCCCCCGGAAGCACGTAGAAATTGAACTTTCTGGGATTGGTTGGTGAGTTTGCCCACTAATTTTTACCAATAGACACAAAATAATTTTTAACCTTCTCCCTGCCACTCCGTCGGCATGCACACCCCATTGCCTTCACTGTTGTCCGCGAAACACGCGAAATCCCACGAAAAAATGGCAACAACGTCAAAATTAGTGTCCCGGCAGGGACGCAGTGAAAATAGCCCCGGAGGAAATCCGGGGAATCGAGACACGAACCCACCCCATTGGAGTCCCGCCAGGGACGGCAGATCGGGAAGATTTTTCAATGACGTCCAGGGAGGAACAGATGCTCCCCAGCTACGATTCGAGCCGGGTTCGGAACATCCCTTCTACAAATTGTTTTAACTGCGCCGGGGAGTAAAGGTCGCTGAGGAGGCAAAACGGCGGCAGAACCGTCAGGCGTACCTGACCGCGGAACGGTTTTGCCGACCAGCGCGGCCAGTAATTGTAAGCCCCGTACACCACAATGGGCAACACCGGCACTTTCAACCAGGCCAGCAAGCGGAACACCCCGAACTTGAACGGCTGCAGGGCACCGTCCCAGCAGCGCTCTCCTTCGGGGAAAATTCCCACCGGAATTCCCTTTTCCAGAAACAGGCGGACATGGCGGTACACCTGCGGATCAGTCTGGTAGCGGG
>JAJRXE010000458.1 GCA_024276455.1 Calditrichota bacterium | reverse complement strand
CGTTCTCTCAGGAAGTTTTTGATTTGTTTTTCAGCATTGTGGATGAGATTGAGTACATCGTGGATCAGCTCAGCGAGGGGCATCGGGGAAAAACGCGCAATTATTCCCAGCTGATTACTCGTCTAGAGCAGCTCTACCAGGATCTCACCGGTCTGAAACGCGAAGAAGCGGAGGAAGCCGAGGAGGTGATCTCGGTGGAAGCGAAGGCACCTTCTCAGCCGCCGCCGGTGGATTCTTTTACCAGCGAAACGGTGCGAGAAACCCAGCCGGGCTTGAAAGAAACTTACGTCCGGCTTCGGGTTCAGCAACTGGATTCGCTTCTGAACGAGGCCTCCGAGCTGGTGATTAATCAGACCCAGTTGAAAACCCAATTGGACAAATTTAAATATTATTTGCCCCACATCGAGCTGGAAAGTAAGAATTTACAGAATATTCAGTGGTATTTGAACACCATTCTGGACGAAGAACGGCGGCTGTACGAGTCGCTCCAGGCGCAATTGGAAGACCATCCCACCCTGAAACAGAAACAGGAAGAACAACTGGAGAATTTGCGTCGGGTTATCCAGAACCTGCGTTTGTTCAGCAACAAACTAATGCAGACCCTGCAGGGGATTAAAGAATCCACCCGGGTGTACGACGAAAGCTTGCAGAAGATTACCCGCCTGGGAGCGCAAATCCACAGCGAGATTATTCAGGCTCGCCTGGTACCCATGAGCTTGCTTTTCCGGCGTTTCCATCGTCCGTTGCGCGACCTGGCCCGCAAATTCAACAAAAAGATTCGCCTTCAACTGGAAGGGGAAAGTACCGAACTGGACCGCACCCTGATCGAGGAACTGTACGAACCCATTCTGCACATCTTGCGCAATGCCATCGATCACGGCATTGAAACGCCCGAGGAACGCAAGAAAAAAGGCAAGCCGGAAGAGGGGATTATTCTACTCAGCGCCACACACGACCGCAATTTCGTGACCTTGACGGTCCGTGACGATGGACGAGGCATCGACATTGAGAAGGTGCGCCAGAAGGCGGTGGCGCTAAATTTGATTGAACCGAAACAGGCCAAAGCGTTATCCGAGCAAGAAGTTTTAGAATTCCTTTTCTACCCGGGGTTCACGACCAAAGAGGATGTGAGCGAGCTGAGCGGCCGGGGAGTCGGGCTCGATGCCGTACAACGCCAGGTGCAAAAAATAAAAGGCGATATTCGGATTCAAACCCAGCCCGATCTGGGAACCCAATTTACCATTCGGGTTCCCATTTCTCTGACCGTGACTCAGGCCATGCTGGTGGAAATCTCCGGTTACGTGTATTCCATTCCCCTGATTCAGGTGGAAGAGACGCTGAACGTGAACCTGGAGCATTTGAAAAGTCGGGACGAACAGCGTTACTTGCTCCATCGGGGCATTGAAATACCGGTTTACCATCTCTCCAATTTATTGCAACTGCACCAGGTTAAACCGAAACCTCTCTCCCTGACCGGGGAATATCCGGCTATTGTGGTACAGGATGAGGGGAGGCGAGTAGCCCTGCTGGTGGACAAAATCGTTCAGCGGGAAGAAATTCTGATTAAATCCCTCGGACCGGGGCTCCAGAATGTCAAATTCATTACCGGCGGCTCGGTGCTGGCGGACGGGAAGGTGGTGCTGGTCCTGGATGTCCCGGAGATCATTCGCGAAATCGTGACGGGAAGGCATCATTTGAATCATCACGCCTCGGGTAATAAATCCGGTTCCCGAGAAGCGGTTGAATCGGTTACGGCAACCAGTGTAGCGGCACAGGTGTACCGAAGAAAACGAGTGGTGAAAGGGCGCAAACCGCGCATTCTGGTGGTAGACGATTCCGCCAGCATCCGGAAATTTCTCTCCAACTTGCTGGGCCTGCGGGGATTTGAGGTGGAAATGGCTAAAAACGGGTTTCATGCGCTGGAATTTTTAAACCAGCAGGATTTTGACCTCATGATTACCGACCTGGAAATGCCCCAGATGTCCGGTTACGAGCTTATCGAACAGGTGCGGGCGGAAGACCGCTGGGAAAACTTGCCAATCGTGGTGTTAACCGGCCGAGCCAGCAAGCACATCCAGCAGCTCACGCTGGACTTAGGCGCCGATGCCTTCATTATTAAACCTTTCAAAGAAACCGAGCTGCTGGACACCATCCAGGTCTTCATCGAAACCGAAGACAAGTAATTCTCGCAACAGGCACTGTTTAAAAGGGGAGTTCGGGAAACTCCCCTTTTTTATAGAATTGATTTCAAAAAATGTGTATATTGATGAACTAAATTTTGAACTCATGGGGTTCAAATTGGCAGTACAATTGGTTGAATGGAATGAATGATTTAAACAGGAAATGGATTCTCGGCCAGCTGATTCTGATTCTACTTTTGGGAACTTCCCTCTTGCATTCACAAAATTACTTTTCCGGCACCATCGTACGCGATACCCGTTGGTCGGGCGATATTTACATTAACGGCGATGTGGTGGTGGCGCAGGGGGTGATTCTTTCGATTGTGGGAGGAAGCCGTATTTTCTTCAAACCCCAAACGGATGTTACCCGATCCGGGCGGGATCCCCAGCGAGCTGAACTGATTGTTGAAGGCATTCTGCTGGCCAAGGGCGACAACCTGCTGAATCCGATCATTTTTACCTCTGAATCCGGTAATCCCAAAATGAATGATTGGTACGGCATTGTGCTGAAAAACCTGTACGAGAATTCGGTGCTTAAAAACTGTGTCATAGAATACGGTTACAAAGGAATTACCTGCTACGGAAGCTCGCCGGAAATCAGCGACTGCGAAATTCGTTGCCACCACAATTCCGGGTTAAGCTGCGAGGTGATGGCTGTACCGCGTGTGAGCGGTTGTTCCATCATCGGGAACGGCTTTGCCGGAATCAATTGCGAACTGGGGTCGGCTCCGGTGGTCAGTCAATGTACCATTACTCAGAATAATTACGGGGTGATTATTTTCGACCGTTCCCAGCCCGATCTGGGGCACTTTCCCGCTCAGGAAGGGCAGAGCAGCGGCGAAAACCGGATTATTAACAATTTCGAATTCGACATTTACAATCATTCCTCCAACAATATTTACGCTCAAAACAACATCTGGAACACCACCAGTGCAGACGAAATACGGTTGTTGATTTTTGATAATCGCACCAATCCTTCCTACGGATCGGTTATTTTTGAACCCATCTTTTTACGAGAAAAAAAGAAAAAGTTGCTGCGAAAACCGTATGTTACCCGGTGGAACCGGGCAGCGGTTTCTTCTCCTCCCGGCGATTCCATGGTAGGGCAGCAAGTGCCGGAATCGCTGACCCAGTCTCCGCCTTTGCCACCCGACACCCTCTCTTTGCTCGGCGCAGTGGATTCGGTCCGGCTTTCCCCGGACACCCTCAGTCAGGCGCCTCCGGAAACGGTTTACGTGTACAAGATTCCACCCGGAATGGAAGTGAAGAAGAAAGAACCGGAAACAACCTTGCAGGAACCGGTGCTGGAGTCTTTTCTGGATTCCGGTAAACGGGAGTACGTAAGGCGAGCGGTGCCGAAATACCCGGATATTTACAAAAAAACCGGCTACGAGGGCAAAGTGTACATCGAAGTGGTTGTCGATCGAGACGGCACCATTAAAAATTACCGGGTCTTGCGCAGTGACGACGAACTATTCACCGAGGCGGCGGTTCAAGCCCTGCAAAAATTTCGCTACCAACCGGGCACGGTAAATGGTCATCCGGTCCAATTTAGAATTGTTGAACTATTTCGGTTTTTAAGGAGCAAAAAAGGTGAAAATTGAGAAACGCAATTATCTGATCGGGATTGCCGGGAATATCGGGGTGGGGAAGACCACCCTCACGCGAAATCTGGCCGAACGGCTTAACTGGAAACCTTATTACGAAAGTGTGATTGACAATCCCTACCTGGACGATTTTTACCGCGATATGAAACGCTGGAGCTTCAATTTGCAGATTTATTTTTTAGCTCACCGTTTCCGGGTACAGCGAGAAATTTCTGAGTCCGGTGTCCCGGCCATTCAGGATCGCACCATCTACGAGGATGTGGAAATTTTTGCCCGGTCGTTGTACGAACAGGGCTACATGAACGAACGCGATTACCAGACTTATCGGTCCTTGTTTCAAAACATGGTGGGATTGCTTCCGAAGCCGGACCTCATTATTTACCTGAAAGCGTCGGTAAAAACCCTGATGGCACGGATTCGGGGACGGGGACGGGATTTCGAAAGAAATATTTCGCCCGATTACATTGAATATCTGAATCAAGCCTACGAACGCTGGATTAAGGAAGCCCGGGAGCAGTTCACCGTGCTAACGATTAATGCCGACGAAGTCGATTTTTTACGGGAAAACGATAAATTCGAGGAGCTTGTCCGAACCATCCGTGAATACTGCCCCTAAAAAACATATTCTGTTCGTCAGTTATTACTTCCCGCCCATGGGCGGCGGCGGCGTGCAGCGGATCGTAAAATTCTTGAAATATTGGGATTACCAGCAGTATCGGGTGACGGTCCTTACCGTTAAACCGAGTTTCTTTTACGCCGAAGACGCCGAATTGTTAAAGGAGATTCCTCCTTCGGTCCGGGTGTTGCACAGCGGTTCCCTCGATCCGTTCCGTTTGTTTTATTTGCTGCGGAAATTGTTTCCTCACCGAAAGGAACGGTTAAAACAGCCTCGCGAGAGCGGCGCTGGGTGGCGTCGCCTGGCCAACTTTCTTTTTCTGCCGGATAGCCGTCTGCTCTGGTTGCCGTTTGCGCTGGCCCGGATTGAACGACTTCATCGGGAGGACCCGTTGGACCTGATGGTGGCCACAGTGTCTCCCTTCACCGCGGGATTAATCGGGGCTTACAGCCAGCGGCTTCTGGGAATCCCCTATGTGCTGGACCTTCGGGATGCCTGGACGGAGAATCCTTTTCATCCGAGAATCAGTAAAATACACAATTATTTCCAGAATCGCCTGGAGGCACTGGCTTTCCGGCGGGCCAGCGGTGTGGTATTCGTGAATCCCTGGCTGGAAAAAAAGTACCGGCGCAAATATCCTTTCTTACAGGAAAAACGAACCATTACCATCCGCAATGGTTACGACGAGGAAGATTTTCGGGAACTCGAGCAGGGATCGGGTATTCCGGAATCGCCGCAAACCGCCGAGTTGGCAATTGGAATCTTCGGCACAATTTATTCTCAGAGTAATTGGCCACTGCCTTTGATGGAGGCGGTGCGGCAACTGGACTCCTCTTTGAAAGAGCGTTCCCAGTCGTTGAAAATTTATTTTGTGGGAAAGTGGTCCGGCGACTTTCTGAACCGTTTAAGGGAACTGAATTTAGACCACCGGATCGAGCAGGTGGGTTACTTACCGCACCGCGAGATGCTTTCCCGCGCCCGGCAGATGGATGTGCTGGTTATTTCCCACCAATCCGGTTTACCAGGAAGCCCCTTTATTACCCCGGGACGAATCTACGAATTTCTGCGCCTCCGAAAACCAATCCTGGCCCTCTGCGATCGTCAAAGCGATATCGCCGACCTTGTGCGGGGCAGCCGGGCCGGCGAGGTGGTGGATTACTGGGATGTGGAAGCCATCCGGGATTTACTCGCCAGGTGGATTAACGACAAAACGGCATTGCGGAAAAATTACTCGTTCAGCCGGCTCGAACAGTTCAACCGAAAAGAGTTGACGCAAACCTTTTTAAAATTTTTAGCGGAAATTCTTACCCATTCATAATCTGTCCGGAATCTAAAAATCCGTCCTGCAGTTTATTCCTCGAAAATGGAAATTAATCCCGAATATGCAAAAATATGGCAAAAAATTTAGCAATATTGACTAATTTGTAAGAATTTTTATTGAATCTTGAAAATTAGAGAAATTTTTATTATATTAAATTCCAAGATTCTTCTTCTCTGGATGATGATTCATCCTTCTCTTTGTTGAGTTCGTCCGGTCCATTTTCGGAAGCTCACGTTACGGAAAAAGAAGCGAATTCTGGATTAATTCTGCGATTAGTAAACTCTACTCTTTTTGGGGAAGGGCAGTGGGATTTTCTACTTCAATAGGGTGGGGTAAAAGAGGGAAAATTAAATATGTTTAACAAAATTAAACGTCAGATATTTTAAACTGATTACCATAAACTAAGGAGGGTTTGTTATGAGGAAAATTCAATATATTCGGGATATTGAAAAAATAGCTGAATTGTCCAGGGATGAGAAAAGAGAACTAAAAACCGTCACCAAAAAGTTTGCGTTTCGAACGAACAATTACTACCAGTCCCTGATTAATTGGGACGATCCCAACGATCCGATCCGGCGAATCATTATCCCCACCCTGGAAGAGCTGGAAAATTGGGGGCAGTTAGACGCCTCGAACGAGCATCTTTACACCAAAGCCCCCGGTCTGGAGCACAAATACCAGTACACCGCCTTGCTGTTGGTAAACGATGTGTGTGGGGGGTACTGCCGTTTTTGCTTCCGGAAGAGAATCTTTATGGATATTAACGACGAAATTGCCCGGGATTTGTCGGAGGGGCTTCGGTACATTCGGGAGAACACCGACATCAACAATGTGCTGTTAACCGGTGGCGATCCCCTGCTGCTTTCGACCCGCAAGCTGGAGAATATTATTCGCCAGCTGCGCGAAATCGATCATGTTCAGATTATCCGGATTGGCAGCAAGATGTTGGCGTTTAACCCTTACCGTTTCCTGGACGATCCGGCTTTGCTGGACGTGTTTAACAAATTCAGCACCCCGGAAAAGCGAATTTATTTAATGGCTCACTTTAATCATCCCCGGGAATTAACCGAACAGGCGATTGAAGCAATTGATCTGGTGATTAAATCGGGGGTTATTATTACCAACCAGACCCCCATGCTGCGCGGAATTAATGACAACGTTCAGGTGCTGGGCGATTTGTTTAATAAGCTGTCGTACGTCGGTGTTCCGCCCTACTACGTATTTATTAATCGACCGACCCTGGGGAATAAGATGTTCGCTGTGCCGATCGAAGAAGCCCTGGAAATTTTCGAGCAGGCCCGGATGATTGGTTCGGGATTGGCCAAACGCGCCAAGCTGGTCATGTCTCACACCACCGGGAAGATTGAAGTGCTGGGAATGACCGAAGAGCACATTTTCTTCCGCTACCACCGGGCGGCAAATCCCGCTCAAAAAGCCCAATTGCTGATTTACAAACGCAATCCCGAGGCCTATTGGTTCGACGATTACAGCGAAAAGGTGGATGAGTTTTCCTTCCTCCACCAGTCCTACCAGTTTTTCGATGAGTTTTAACCGGAAGGTTTGAAAACCGTTCCATGGCTGAACCGGGAGTTTTTTGATCCACCATATATAAGCGATATTTCGAATCGTTTTTCGAGATATCGCTTATTTTTCGTTACCCCGGGCCGATTTTCGGGGGATTTTCATTGGAATCAGGGAAGGGAATCACTAAATTGGGGCGAATTTGGGAGCTTAAACAGAGAATCGTGCCGTTATTAACGTGAACTTTTAACTGGAATTCCGCTCATGGCCGTCCGTAGCGAACAGCCTTTTCAACAATTACCGGAAATTCTTTTCAGTTATTTCCTGCATCTTAATTTAGCCGGTTTTTCCGCTTCCTTTCTAATTACTTATTTGACTTTTAGTGAGCAGTTCAACGTTTATCTTAGCCTTTTTCGGTCGCAGGTTCTCTATTTGTTGGGCCTCAACCTCCTTGTCTGGATGTCTTATTTCTGGTTGACGCGTCGGAGCAGCCCATTGCAGTTGGGGGAGATGCTTAAAAAGGCGGGGGTGTTCGTTCCGCTTTTGCTATTTAGCCTGTTGCAATGGTTGCAATTTGTGTTTGTTAAACTCGGGAAAGCGGTGCCCCAGCTGGATTTTCTGACTTTCCTGGTGGCGGTGTACCTTTTGTATTCGGAGATTCATTTTTACATTTTTGGAGCGAATCGTCCCGCCTGGCGACATCCCACCACCGCCGGAGTATTCAGCCAATCGGTCACTGCCCTAACAGTCGCCTGGGGATTTCTCTTCTTCTCCGAACCGGCTCTCCATCGCACCTTGGGATTCATTCTGTTGGTTACCATTCTGCTCCGGATTTTAACCATGTGGAGCCGTTTACGATATTTAAATCGCGCCAGCCAGGTTACTCGCCAGACCGTGCAACTTCTTCTTAACCGCTTTTTCATGCTCTTTACGGTGCGCTTTGTTTTTGGCCTGGCCATGCCACTCGTGTATTTGGTGTGGGGATTGTGGTTCTCTGCCTTACCTTTTCAGGTTGTTGCCCTCATGATTCTGGTGGGAGAACTCAGCGACCGGATCCTGTTTTTTCTTACCGCAATTCCGGTGGGCGCCACCCGGGAGATCGAAGAAACAAACAACTAATTCCAGGAGCAACATATGAAAAATACCAATGCCGAGGTCTTTCTCGAGAAATATGTCCGCAGACTTCGTACGCAATGGCAGATAATTGTGTTTATTTCCACCGCGGCGTACGTACTGTCGTTATTGCATCATTTTTATGCCCCAAGTTTTCCCACGGCTTTGGCTTTTTCGCGAACGTTCGACACGATTAGTTTTTTGGTGGCCATCCTGCTGGCTGTGGCTATTCTGCGTCTAAAACGGAAGTATTTTAGCCTGCGATATTTTGAGGCGGAGCTGAAAAAGATTGTACAAAAGTTTCCCGGGGTGGATGAGACCGACCTGCTTCGGAAATTTGGAGAGCGATTGCGCCCCAAAATTCTGCGGGTCTGGTGGTTAGGCGGAGGACTTATTTTGGTAGGTGTGCTGTACTATTGGGTAACTTTTGCTTCTCGCAACATGCACATTTATTTCATAGTGGGGCTTTACTCTCTGATGATGAATTATCCTCGCAAGGACCTGTTTTTTGACATTCCTTATTTAATGAAAGAGGTGCGGAAAGAACAGGATGCCAAAAATAGCGAAAGGTGAAAAAAATTAAAAAAGGGAGACACCATGATTGGTCCGAACACCAGGGGCGATGTGCCACAAATCTCGTCCAGTACGTATGTCCATCCCACAGCGGTCATTATTGGGAATGTGATCATTAAGGACAATTGCTTCGTGGGGCCGATGGCGGTCATCCGGGCTGATGAGTATGACGATGATGGAACAGTAAAACCGATTATTATTGGCGAGAATTGCAATATTCAAGACGGGGTCATTATTCATTCTGCCAAGGGCAAATCTGTACATATAGGTCCCAACGTGTCCATTACCCATGGTGCCATTGTCCACGGCCCCTGTACCATCGAGTCGGGCTGTCTGATCGGATTCAATGCCGTGGTGTACAATGCTTTTTTAGAAAAAGATGTGGTGGTTTTGCATAATGCGGTGGTGGAAATGGTGACCATTCCGGCGCGAAAGGTGATTCCTGCTAACAATACAATTGTTTACCCGGAAGATTTGAACCGTTTGCAGGAATACACCCCGGCCGTGGAGAACTTTTGCCGCAAGGTGATTGACACTTACAAAAAGTTGACTTTCGGTTATCTGTCCCGGGCAAAGGGATGACGTTTACATGAAAAAACGGTGGTAGAAAGTCGCCCTGCGGTAGCGCTGGCGGTTAACAAACAGGAAAGAAAGCAAAGCGCCCAGGACGAATCCCCCCAGATGCGCCCACCAGGCCACTCCACCCACCTGATCCGGCAGGGAAAGGGAAGCGGTTCCCTGAAAAAATTGGAGGAATATCCAGAATCCCAGAAAGAAAAAAGCGGGAATTTCGATGATTTCGATGAAGAAAAAAATGGGGATGATGGTAACGACCCGCGAATGGGGAAAGAGAATAAAATACGCTCCCATGACTCCTGAGATGGCACCGCTGGCACCGATGGTTGGCACCGGAGAGGAGGCGTTGATGTAAATGTGAACCAGACTTGCCCCCAAACCACTCAGAAGGTAGAAAATGAAAAACCGCCCGTGACCCATGGCGTCTTCCACATTGTCGCCAAAAATCCACAAATACCACATGTTACCGATTAGATGAAACCAGCCGCCGTGAAGAAACATGGAAGACAACAGCGGAAAAAAACGCTCGTAAAGGTTTCCCGGCTGATGCTCTGCCAACCAGAAATACTTGGCCGGAATCACCCCGAACATTTTAATGAAGTCGTTCAGGTGGGGACCTAACATCAGTTCAAGAAGGAAAAAAAGGGAATTCACCACAATTAAGCTGATGGTGACAAAAGGAAAAGAGCGAGAGGGAATCGTGTCGCGTAACGGTATCATAAAGTAAGTTGTTTTGTTTTTCGCATTAATATAACCGTTTCACCCGGTAAAGAAAAGTTAATTTTCCGGAATAGGAGAGGACCGGGTGAGAGCAGCCGGTAAAAGATAAGGCGGGAGATACCCGCCTTATCCGGAAGAGGAGGGTCAACTTTATTAGCTCACTTTGACCTCGATTTCTTTCGGCTTGGCCTCTTCGGCTTTCGGCAGCTCGATGGTCAGCACACCGTCTTTGTATTTCGCTTCGATCTTATCCGCCTGAATCTTGGTGGGCAACAGGAAAGAACGGTAGAATTTACCGTAATGACGTTCCCGACGATGGTAGTTTTGATCTTTCTCCTCTTTTTCTTCTTTCCGTTCGGCTTCCAGAATCAGAGCACCATCCTGGAATTTAATGTGGATGTCTTCTTTTTTCATGCCCGGTAATTCAGCCGTCACAATGAATTTGTCTTTGGTTTCTTTGACGTCCATGGCCGGATAGAACACCTCGGTAGAAATGGACTCCAGATCGCCGAAGAAATCGCGGCCAAAGAAACGATCGATCATCCGATTGAATTCATCCTGAATGTTCATCAAATCCCGATACGGACTCCATCTTACCAGTGCCATACTCTCACCTCCTTTCTATTTTGGGTTTTTTGTTTTTCACATTCCACCCACTTTTATTACAAACAAAATGCCAAAAACAGAACAATTCCTATGTAATTGATATTATTGAAATTAAGAAGAGTGGCCGGAAGGCGATCAGATTCTTACAATTTGTAAGAATATTATGCCAGATTCACCGAAAGCCTGAAAAATTTTTTGCTTTTGTTTGCTGGCGCTGGAAATGTTTGAAAAGCTGGCAGACTATTCTGACAGTTTGAAAAAGGTGGCTGTGGCAGGGAATGGGAAAATAAAAAGCACCTTCCCCTTGCGGCAGGTTGGGGAAGGTGCTAAAGGGTCGAATCGGAAATTCAGGACAATTCTTTGCCGAAATCGTACAGGGGGAAGGCGTTGCACATTTCCTGGACTTCGCCCCGGACCTGGGCGTAAATCTTCTCGTTGCCCAGGTTTTTCAACACCCGGTCAATGAGTCGTGCCACCCGCTTCATTTCTTCTTCTTTGAATCCGCGGGTGGTGAGAGCGGGAGTACCCAGCCGAATTCCACTGGTGACGAAGGGGCTTCGCTCGTCGAATGGTACCATGTTCTTGTTCACGGTGATTCCGGCGTCGTGAAGAGCGTTTTCCGCGTCGCGGCCGGTGATGCCGGTTCGGGTTAAATCCACCAGCATGACGTGATTATCCGTCCCGCCGGAGACAATGTCGTAACCCAGTTCAATAAGTTCGTTAGCCAGCGCTTTCGCGTTGTTAACAATTTGTCGGGCATAGTCTTTAAAGGAGGGCTCCAGCGCCTCTTTAAACGCCACCGCTTTGGCGGCAATAATGTGCATCAGGGGACCACCCTGAATGCCCGGCATCACGTTGCTGTCGATCACCTCGGAAATCATTTTTACTCGTCCGGATTTGGGCGCCACGATGCCCATATCGTTTTCTTTGTCCTTACCAATCAAAATCATGCCGCCCCGGGGACCTCGCAGGGTTTTGTGGGTGGTGGTTGTCACCACGTCGCAGTACGGCATGGGGCTGGGGTGAACGCCTGCAGCGACCAGTCCGGCGGGATG
>JAJRXE010000457.1 GCA_024276455.1 Calditrichota bacterium | reverse complement strand
GTTCGATTCCGGCGACCCGAAGTAGATGGTGGCGCCCACCGCCGCCGCTCCGATGTTGCAGGCCTGTTCCACATTGGCAAAAAGAATCTGGTCGTATTTGTTGGGATACGTTAACAGCTCGTTGTGGTTAATCTTGACCAGAAAGGGAATCTTGTGGGCATATTTGCGTGCTACCGATCCCAATACGCCCAGGGTGGAAGCCACGGCGTTGCAGCCGCCTTCGATAGCCAGTTTAATGATATTTTCGGGATCGAAGTAGTCCGGATTCGGTGCGAAGGAAGCACCGGCAGAATGCTCGATCCCCTGATCCACCGGTAAAATGGACAGGTAACCGGTCCCGGCCAATCGACCGGTGTTAAAAATCCACTCCATGTTCCGCATTACGTTAATATTGCGGTCTGAGGGCGCCATGATGCGATCGACAAAATCGGGGCCGGGGAGATGTAATTTTTCTTTGGGAATGGTTTTGCACTGATGATTCAACAAATCATCAGCCTCATTTCCCAGCAGTTCCACAATGCGGTCGTTCATTGGATTGTTCCTCCATCTTATTTATGCTGTAAAATTGTTTAATTGCGGTATCATAGTGCGAAAAATATAACAAAATGTCGCCATGGGAACAATGAAATTTATTGGGGAATTTTTATTCCTTTCTTAATCACCGTTCCCGCTGCTGGCGCCAGTGTATTCGTAAACGCTGCCAGGTTTGCAGATCGAACTGGTTGAGAGTGATTCCGGCGAAAATAACCGCCGTACCGACCATGGTGCGAAAATAGATCACCTCGCCGAAAAAGAAGTAATCCGCAATGACCGCCACAATGGGAGTAATGTAAATAATGAGCGAAAGGGTAATGGCGCTCACTTTTTTTAACAGCCAGTAGTAGAGGGCAAAAGCCAGGGCAGAACCCACCGCCCCCAGGTAGAGAATGGCCCAGATGACCCGCTCGTTCAGATGGATGCGCTGGAGATCTTCCACCGCTATTCCGATGAGAAGCAGAAAGAACAGTCCCAGCAGCATCTGGTGAAAAGTCAGCGAAACCGCATTGACGTGAGGCAGGTATTTTTTGACGATGATAATGGACATGGCGCCACCGGCGGCTCCCAGAGTAATGGCAATGGTAGCCAGAATCACCTGCTCGTGGAACGGAGTACGGAAAAGTTGGTCCACGAAAACGATGACGACTCCGCTGAGTCCCAGCACCAATCCCAGAAAGCGGTTCCAGCGGAAACGTTCCTCCCGAAAAAGAAAGTTGCTCCAGATGCCGGTGAAAAGAGGAAACGTGGCGAAAAAAATGGCGGTGATTCCGGCACTAACGTACTGTTCGCCCCAGTACACCAGACCGTAATCGAAAACGTACATTAAAAATGCGCTGATGAAAATAATTCGGAAGGTTTGACGGTTCAACCGCAATGAAATGCGTCGGAAGTAAGCGTACAGCAACAGCAGACTCACGGCGACAATAAAACGCATGGCCGCCCCAATGAACGGCGGAAACCCTTCCAGGGTGACTTTTATGGCTAACCAGGTGGTGCCCCATACCAGACATAAAAATAGAAAAACCAGTACCTGCATGTTACGGTTTCTCCCCGGAGTATTTCGAGCGAACATGTTGCCACAGTCTGGCGAATCCCGGGAAATTGGGATTGATTTGCTTCAGCACCAGAGCCGTGCGGTACGCCTGCTGGTACTTTTTGGCCAGCATGTAGGCACCGGTCAGGTTGTACAGGACCTGGGGATCTCCAGAATGAAGTTCCCGCGCTTTTTGCAAATGGAAAATACTCTCTTTCACCTTGCCTTCGTTTAACAAAATAGCCCCTAACCATTTGTGGGTGAAAAAGTCCGATGAAAATTTTGCCAATTTAAGAAGAACCAATTTGGCGGAGTTGAGTTTCTGCTGTTTGATCAACAAATAGGCCAGGCGTTGGTAGGGAGAAGGATTGTAAGGCGTGGCAGCAATCAACGCCCGGTATTCCGCTTCTGCCCGGGAATACTCCTTTTGCGCTGTGTAATATTCAGCCAGTTTTACGTGAGCCTGTTCCCAGGTGATCCGGTTTTCCCAGTAGGCTTTGGCCAGTTCTTGTACCAGATTTTGGGGCTGGTAACCCAGGTCTTCCAGCCGGGTAAAATGGTTTGCAGTAAAGGGCCAACTGTGGGTTAGCACCAGTATGCGCAATTTACCGATTTCACGGTCGAAGTCGGTAATTCCGAACTCCTTCCAGAGAACCGAGTCCGGCGGGGGCCAGTGCGGTGGTTGGCGAAATATTTTGGTTTTCTGAATGGCTTTGTAATAAGCCTGGGCCATCAGAAAATAACCGCGTAAATTGGGATGCAAATGTTCCAGGATTAAATTGTTGCCCGGAAGGTTTCCCGGCGAATAGCGCTCGAAAAATAGTTTCACTTTGGCGTAAGGAAGGGAATATTTTTTACTCAACCCCACGATGATTTGGTTTATGTCTTCACTGGCCCGAAAGCGCAGGGCATCATGATCTTTGGCCCGGTAGTAATTTCGATAGGCATCCTGAAGTTTGTTCTGTTTCTCCTGCACCTGGGCAAGCAAATAGTACGGGGTGGCCGGTAAGGAATCCAGAGCCAGACACCGGGAAAACGCCGCCGCGGCGGTGGAATCGTTGCCCTGCCGCAGCGCTGTGTTGCCCCGGGCAAGGTTCTCTTTCCACTCCGGCAGGGGAACGGTGGTGGAGAATTTGTCCCGGAAGGGCGGTAAATCGTGAACGTTGCTGACCAGGGTGCCCAGAATGACTTTTACTCCGTGCCGTTGAGCCTCCTGCAACAACTCCTCCAGATTCTGGCGGAAAATTCGGTGCGCTTTCTGATAAATCGGACTGCGGTATCCGATTTCCTGCTGTTTCACCACCCGTTCCATCAGGGTGCCTTCCGGTGGCGGAGTGGAGTGAAGGGTACGGGTGATCCAGTGGAGACCATTTTGTAGCAATTGGAAGATCCGCCAGCGGCTCAGGGTGAGGTAAAGTTTTACCAAGGGGCGAGAACCGCCGATTTTTTCCACGGAACCGACTCCCAGTCCGCCGTAAAATTCGTTGTGACCACTGTACACCAGGATTAGATCCGGTTGGTATTTCCAGAGGCGAGTGCCTATGTCCAGAACCGCGTAACTGTTCACGGCATTTAATGCCAGATTCATGACCTCGATGGGAGTGTCCGGGTAGGTCTCCTCCAGGAGAATACGGAGCATGGTGGAAAAGCTGCCGTTAAAAAAGTAGGGATAGCCCAACGCCGAGGAACCGCCCAGCACGAAGATGCGGATGCCGCCCGCCGGTTTCTGCTCGGCAATAAAATCCTGCGAGTAATGGGGATGCACCTCTCCGCTGGGAAAATAGCGGCGTCCCAGATCCGGGTTCACCATTAAGTAGCCGGGTAAATCCGGATTGGGAATTAGGATGTCGCTGCTGTAGCCGTAATGAAAAACGCGCAGGGTTCCTTCCAAGAGGAATAACAACAGGAATGGAAAGGCAATCAGGAAAATTCGGAACATTCGGCGTTTTCGGGGAGAGAGGTGCGGTGCGGCCGCCGGTTTTGCTTGTTTGGTTCCGGAGGTCCGTGATCGGTTTTTCTGTTTCTGGCTCATTGTACGGTTTCACTGTTTTGAGTTTCGGTTCCCTCGAGCAGGAAGGCCGTTAACGGCCTTCCACCGAAACGCCCTTAAGGGCGTTGCGTACGTCCTTCAGGACGTTGGACACTTCCCAGAAACATAAGTTAAATAAAAAAAGCATTGAAAAGAAATTTAAAAAATCAATAAATTGCCCGAAATCAGAAAAGCAAAAAATTTGAGAGGAGTGCATGCTGGAAATTTATTTCATTCGCCACGGAGAATCGGCTGGAAATCGCGAGAATCGCTTTCGGGGACGTCATGATTTTCCTTTAAATCAAAATGGTTTGCGACAGGCAGAAGCACTCAGCGAGGTTCTGCGAGAACTCCATTTTCAGGCAATTTACAGCAGTCCGTTGAGTCGCGCTTACCAGACAGCCGAAATCCTCGCCCGGGGCAAACAACCTGTTCGGGTGGAAGAAGGCTTCAACAACATCTCCCTGGGACCCTGGGAAAATGTCCCCAAAGATGAAGTGCGCAAAAAATACCCCGATTTGTGGAAATTGTGGACAACCGAACCGGAAAAACTGAGCTTTCCCGGCATGGAAACCCTCCAACAGGTGCAGCAACGTTCCTTTGCTGCCTTACAAAAAATTATTCGAAACCACGGTGAGGGAAGAATAGCCATCGTGACTCATCGGGCGGTCATCAAACCGCTTTTTGCAGCCATGCTGAATATCCCCCAACCGTATTTCTGGAAAATTCACATGGACACCGCCGCCTACAGTATTGTCGAATTCCGGGCAGAACGGGGATTTACCTTTACTTTGATTAACGAAACACATCACCTGGAAGATTACGTGCGGGAAGATACCGCTTAAGGGAAAAATGGGCAGGTCCCTGTCTCGGTAAACTGCCAGGGTGGGTTCTAAATTTGGCAGGGTCTTTTCGCAATATTCGCAAAGATTGTTTTGTGTGAGCTGTCTTACCGTTTTCCCGGAGAAAAATGAGTATTCTTCATGGAAGAAAAAAAGAAAATTTTGTATCGAATTTAATTGAAACTGAATCTAAATTAATTGGAGGCGGTTCATAAACCGCGGCGGGTTTTCAAACAAAGGGTTATTCACATGGATCAGGAATTGTTAAAAAACGTTTGGATTTATTCGCAAGCTAATCTGCCCACCCTTTATGGAAATTTTAAGGTGGCGGTGTTTCGGAACAATATCGATAAAAAAGAGCACCTGGCTCTGATTAAAGGGACGGTGGACGATGGGGAGCCGGTCCTGGTTCGGATGCATTCGGAATGTCTGACCAGCGAGGTACTGGGCTCTTTAAAATGCGATTGTCGCGAACAATTACAAAGTGCACTGCAGTACATTGCCGAACAGGGACGGGGATTAGTGCTTTACCTGCGTCAGGAAGGTCGGGGAATTGGTCTGGGGGACAAAATCAGAGCCTACGCCCTGCAAGAGTTGGGCTTCGACACGGTTGAAGCCAACCACCACCTCGGTTTCCCGGACGATTTACGGCGTTACGATATTGCCGCCGCCATGCTTCATCTATTGGGCGTGCAACGGGTGCGTCTGCTAACCAATAATCCGAAGAAGATCAAGGGATTGGAAGAACAGGGCATCGAAATTGTGGAGCGCGTACCGCTGGAGATTCCCCCCAATCCGATTAATAAATTTTACCTTCAGACCAAAGCGGAGAAATCCGGTCACCTGCTTCATCTGGAAGATGCTTCAGAGCTGAACATTTTAATAGAAAATTAAGATTATTTCAGGCCCCGGAATTTGACTTGCTGATCATCGTCTCACTTTGTTACTTTCTCGCCCGATGGCGATTCAGTTTAGACCGGGGAAAATTCTTTTTCCCCTCTCTTGCCTTTGAGCATCCAGCTTCCTAATTTTAGCAAAAAATCGAAGACCAATGCAAATACCGGTTTTTCATATTTATTTGCAGAAAGATGCGACCGGACTGGAGTTGCGGCCGGCCCTACTGAAAGAACGGTTCGTGGCTCAGTGCCTGGACGGTATTTTCCTTAGCCTGCTGATTAACCTGTTTCTGCTCGCCTTCAGTGGCGGCGAGTTGTATGCGGTCTGGATTTCTCCCTTATTCCCGGTTTATTTGCTGCAAGCCTCGAAAACCTATTTGGCGGTTCCGGCGGATTGGTGGTGGGGCGGTTATTTTGTCACGGTCAACCTGCCTTACCTGGCCGAATTTAATCTAGCTTATCCTTCTCTTTTACAGTTTGTTCTTTACGGTTTGTATTACGGTCTCTTCCATGCCTGGTGGGGCCAGACTCCTGGCAAGATGTTGCGGGGAGTGGTGGTGCTCACGCCGGACGGAAAATTTCCCACTTTCGGAAGAGCCCTCTTCCGCTGGCTGGCCTATCTGCCTTCGCTGTTCCTGCTGGCTGCTGGAATCTGGTTAGCAGAGATGCACCCCGAGCGGGCCACCTGGCCAGACCGCTGGACAAAGACACGGGTGTACGGATTTTTGCCCTGGGGGAATTGGTGAAGTTTTTTCCCACAAAACAGCGTTCTCGAAAGGCCCTATTTTTGCGGTGCAGCTTTCAGATATTTCCGGACCAATTCGTCAAAAAAGTTAAAATCGTGTGCTCCAAAAACGTCCTCTCGCACAATCCCTTTCTCGTCCACTAACAGCGTGCGGGGAACATAAACCTGTTTGGTAACCCCATAGGCTTTCAGAACTTCATCGGTGGCCCAGAGGATGGGGTAGGTGAGCTTCAGGGTTTGCTGGGTGTAACGTACCGAAGGTTCCGGAGAGAGAAGCACAATACTCAATACTTCGAATCCTTTTTGGCGATATTTTTCTCTGATTTGCAGGAGAGCCTGATTCTCTTTCCAGCAGGGACGACACCAGGTTCCCCAGAAATTAATCAGCACCACTTTCCCCCGATAGTCTTTTAAGGAGATTTCTTGCTGATCTAAGTTTTTTAAAGTAAAATCCGGAGCAGGGGATCCGACCAATTTCTTTTCCGGGGTGATGTCCCCCCAAACCGTTCCCGCTCCGAGTAGCACTATCACCAGAAACAGCCAGATTCTTTGTGCCATCATGGTTTTTCCCTCCAGTTGAGTTGTTTTATGGATGGAATCTAATTTTTTAAAACGATTATTCTCAGGTTTATTCCATGTTCCAAATCTTCCTGTTGCCAGGAGGAATTGGGAATTTAACCGGCGAATTTGATTGACAGGTTTACTTTCAATCTCTCTTGTCCGATTTTTGTCGGAGCGATTTAACGAAAATGTTCGCTCGTTTTGCGTAATCCGGATATTCTCTTTTACTTTTTGCCTGGGTAATCTACAAACTTTTCCAGAAAATTTTTATTGCAGTAACCGTCAGAGTATACAAAATAAATCCATTCAGGCTGATACGCAGTAGGCGATGTTGTAGCAGCAGGGCTTCCTTCCTGATCTTTGCATTGCGCGCCAGAAGCATGGTGAGTCCCACTGCCAGACCGGAGAGGGTGCCCACAAAAAGCAGCAGGTAAAGGGAAAAAGACGTGAACTTTGGCTCGGAAGCCAGGTGTCAAAACTAACAGCACAGGAACTTGGCCATCAGTGTGTCACTACTAGACCTACGTGTTGGTAAGTAAGTTTCATCTGACAGCTGAGTGACAGCTCTTTGTTTTCAGAATACACACATAATAAAGACCTACAATATATGTATGTAGATCTAGATCTATAAATAATCACCAAAGATTCATCACAAACCACGTTGTTTACTGACTCGGACTGTCATTGTTTGTGTTGATCTAGCCTCGAGAGACCGTTATTAGTTCGATATTTACGATTTTGATATTTTTCTTCTAATACAGTCTCGTCAAAGCCTATCTCAAAATCGGTCGAAAGCCGGCCCAACGAGAAAAACTT
>JAJRXE010000032.1 GCA_024276455.1 Calditrichota bacterium | reverse complement strand
CGTTGACCATATAATTGGCTTTGTGAGTATTGTAGTAAGCCAGGAGTTCTTCTTCCGAAAGGGTCACTTTGCGGCGAATCAGCTCGCTCTGAACCCGACGCAGTAATAACTGCCGCCGGAGCGAGGCGATGCGACGGGCCACTTCCGGTTCTTTGTCAATCCCCAATTCGCGCCCCTTTGCCACCCAGGCTAAATAGTAAATATGGTCCTGCAGCAATTTCCGCAACTGGTCCGCTGTTCCGTACCTGCCGTAAATTTCCGAGGTCCGTCCAAAGAACAAATCCACCAGATAACCAGCCGTGAGCTCTTCGTTGCGGAACTTTGCCAGCACAATCTGTTTGGCTTCCGGGCTTAGACGTTTGCGTTTGCCGCTGGTGTCCGTAAAGAGCTGTTTCAAACTGTCCAGAAACGCTTGAATTCCCGCATCCCGAATCTCATATCCATACTGGTCGGCGTAATCTTTTGCCAGAGCAAGGTAGCGTTCGTGGGCTTTGCGCCGAAAATACTGCCGGGCCAAATCACTCTTTATTTGCTCTTTCATGACGTCGAAACTAATGTCTCCCGGGATGCGCTCCTTGCCTTCCACCTTTAGCAAAAACACTCCTTGGTCAGAGACTACCGGACCCACCAGTTCCCCTTTCGAGGCCCGGTGAAGCGCCTCCGCCACTTCCAAAGCATACATTCCGGGCGAATACATATTCACCACTCCTTTACTGGTTCGGGCACTCGGCTCGTCGGAGTACATTTCAGCCAACCGCCGGGCACTCTCACCTTTCGCAATCCGCAGTTTCAATTCGTTGGCCAAATCGATGGCCTCTTTCTTAGTCCGATTGGCATGGAATCGATTGGAATCCTTGTAGCCTAGCACGATCGCTACCAGACGAATTTGATATTGCTGCAAATCATAAAAAATTCGGATTAAACTGTCGGGAATAATTTTATCAAAGACCTCTTGTTCATAAAATTTTCGTGCAATCATACGATCAGCCCGGGACTTGACTTCTTTTTCAAAAACTGGATCCCGGTCCAGGCCTTCGGCTTCACCCTTTAAAATCAACAAGCGTTCGTCAATCAATCGTTGCAAGGTGGACATGCGTTTTTCGAAAGGGATATTCTCCAATTTTTTGTTCTCACCAACCCCTAAAGCGTCTTTAAATTCCCCAACCGTAATTTTCTGGTTGCCTACTTTCGCCACCACGTCCGCTTTTCTGCCACAGCCATTGAAAATCAATCCCAGGGCCATCAATAAGATGAAGAGAATAAATAATTTACGCATAAGCCGGACCTCCTTCGCTACAACACATGAACCAATTTTTTAATATTTAATTTTTAAAAACTTAACAAAATATAGGTAATTCATAAACTTTGCAAGAATTTTTTAGCAAAGCGTAAATAGTCGTACTTGTCCCTACCCTGCAGTTTGACTTTTATCCGAAACCCTTTACTCTGGTCAAACTGTATTTCGGTTACCTGTTGATTAATATAGCGGGGAAGTTCCTTTTCGATGAAATAATCCGTCTCTACAATTTTGTCCTCCACCGTCAAAATCATCCAGTTGTCCTGAATATTGACATGCTTAATAAAGCGCTGGCTGGCCAGTCGTTTAATTTTTACCATCTCGATTAGTTTTTGAGCTTCTGGCGGCAGGGGACCGAAACGGTCGCGAAGTTCTTTTACCAGATTGTCGATGCTGGAAAGACTCTCCAGATGAAGCAAACGATGGTAAATCAACACCTTTTCGCTGGAAGACCCAATATACTCATCGGGCAAATACACATCCGAATCGATGTCCACTGCTGCATCTACCTGCGGCAGTTTTTGGCTCAGAATCTCCTCCGGCAACGTCTCCTGTTGGATTTTTTCAACTGTGTCTTTCAATATTTTCTGGTACAAGTCGTACCCCACGGCATTAATAAACCCGCTCTGCTGATGTCCCAACAGGTTCCCGGCACCTCGAATTTCCAGATCTCGCAGAGCGATTTTCAAGCCTGAACCCAATTCCGAGAACTCTTCGATGGCATACAAACGCTTAATGGTAACCTCGTTGAGTCGATCGTGAGGCGGGACAATCAAATACGCATACGCCTGACGGTCTGAGCGTCCCACCCGGCCGCGCAACTGGTACAATTGCGCCAGACCAAAACGATCGGCCCGATTAATGATGATGGTGTTGCAGTTCGGGATGTCCAATCCATTTTCAATGATCATGGTGGAAACCAGCACATCGTATTTGTGCTGGTAAAAGTCGTTCATGACCTGTTCCAGATCTTTCTCCCGCATTTGGCCGTGGGCAAAGGCAATTCGGGCGGTGGGAACAATCTGTTTTAAACTGGCCACCATAGCCTCCATGGTTTGCACCCGATTGTGCACAAAAAATACCTGACCACCGCGGTCAATCTCGTACGTAATGGCGCGGTGAATCAACTCTTTGTCCCAGGTACAAATCTGAGTAATAATAGGGTGACGATTTCGTGGCGGTGTTTCGATGGTCGAAAGATCGCGGGCTCCCATTAAAGAAAGCTGTAAAGTCCGCGGAATGGGCGTTGCCGTCAGGGTAATGGTATCCACAGTGACTTTTAAAGCACGCAGTCGTTCTTTGTGTCGCACCCCAAAACGTTGTTCTTCGTCAATCACCAACAACCCCAGATCTTTAAATTGAACATCCCGCGATAGCAGCCGATGGGTACCGATGATGATATCCACATCGCCAGATTTCAAGCGTTCCAGGATTTTCTGCTGTTCCGCACGCCTCCTGAAACGCGACAGCACTTCAATATTAACCGGGAAATTCCGCATTCGTTCCCGGAACGTGTAATAATGCTGCTGGGCCAGAATGGTGGTGGGCACCAGCACGGCCACCTGTTTCCCATCCATCACAGCTTTAAAGGCCGCCCGAATGGCAATTTCGGTTTTCCCAAATCCCACGTCTCCGCATATCAGCCGATCCATTGGCCGCTCTCTCTCCATATCGGCTTTTACTTCCCGGGTAGCACGTTCCTGATCGGGGGTGTCTGGAAACACAAAAGAAGCCTCCAACTCTTTTTGCCAAACGGTATCTTCGGAAAAACGGAACCCTTTCTGACTCATTCTGGCCGCATAAAGCTGAACCAGATCGCGGGCAATATTTTCCACCGATTTACGGGTTTTTTCTTTTGCACGTTCCCAATCCGGGCTTCCCAGGCGGGTTAACTCCGGTTTGTACCCTTCTTCGCTTACGTAGCGTTGCACGTGATTTAGTTTGTCCAGAGTAACGTAAAGAATGTCGTTGTTAGCGAATTCCAGTTTCAGGCAATCTTTTTGCACCCCACCAAGCGAAATTTTTTCGGTCCCAATAAAGCGGCCGATTCCGTAATCCACATGAACCACAAAATCCCCGTACTTCAAACTGTTCAAATGCCGAATTAAACTGCCGGTAATTTGCAAGCGGCGGCGGTGACGCCGAACTTTCACTCGCCCGAATATTTCGTGTTCGGTTAGAATTTCGATTCCGTAATCAGGTAAGGTAAACCCGCTGTGCAAATCGCCCTGAATCATCCGGATGGGGGGAACATAACCCATTTCCGCCTGCAAAATTTCCTCCAGCCGTTCCTTTCCCCGGGGCTTGTCGTACACAATATAAACCCGTGCCGGAAGCTCCG
>JAJRXE010000456.1 GCA_024276455.1 Calditrichota bacterium | reverse complement strand
CCCTGGCCGTAGGGGCCGACGGCATCATGGTGGAAGTTCATCCCAATCCGCCCCAGGCCCTCTCTGACGCCCAGCAGGCCCTCTACCCGGAACAGTTTGTGCAGCTCACCGAAAAATTCCGGAAATTTCTCAGAGACAATGAGGGTTAATAGTTATTGGTCAGTTGCACATCCCTTGAGCGTTATTGAAAAAATCTCCCTGATTTTTTTCGTGTAATTCCGTCTAATCCGTGTTTTCTGCGGGCAAAAATGCCGGTCATCTCGATACGTCCCGCTTGGGCGGGACCGGTTCATCCATTTTCCCGTTGCTCAGTATCCAGCATCAAGCATTCCATTTCAAAATAATTAAAACCATTTGAAGGTTTGCTTGCATTTTCCTAAATTATTTCGTTTTATAAGATTTAAAATAAGAAACGGTGAACAGAAAAGAAATTCAAGAGACTCGATGAGCGTTTCGGAATACAGTGTGACTTCTGCAACCCCTTCCCGGGAAAATGTGGGCAAGATGTTCGACCGCATTGCGCCGCGTTACGATCTGTTGAACCGCCTGCTTTCTCTGCGAAGGGACGTGGCCTGGCGCAAGAAGATCGCCGAACATCTGCCAGCCGGAGAAAACCTGACCGTACTGGACCTGGCCACTGGCACCGCGGACGTGCTGCTCTCCCTCTGCGAGAACAATCGGCGGGTTTCCCGGGGCATTGGGGTGGACGTGGCACCGAAGATGCTCCGCATTGGGCGGGACAAAATCGCTGCCGAACGCCTCTCCGACCGTCTGCGCCTCTTTCCGGCGGACGCCCTGGCGCTCCCCTTCCGGGAGAACCATTTCGACGCCGTCACCATCGCTTTCGGCATCCGCAACGTGCTGGACGTGAGCCAGGCGCTGCGGGAGATGTACCGGGTGCTGCGGCCCGGCGGACGGGTGCTGATTCTGGAATTCTCTCTCCCCGGAAACAAGCTGTTCCGGCAGGTGTACTTGTTCTACTTTCGCTACATCCTGCCCCGGGTTGGCGGGCTCATTTCGGGCGACAATAGCGCGTACCGGTATTTGAATCGCACCGTGGAAACTTTTCCCTACGGAGAAGACTTCCTGCGACTCCTGCAGGATTCGGGCTTTGAACAACGACGGGCCATTCCGCTCACCGGCGGCATTGCCACCCTGTACCGGGGCGACAAACCGCTGCAGCAAGCATAAGGAGAAAGACCGGTGTTAAATCTTCCCAAGGTTGAACAGAAAATACTGGATGTGTTAAATCAGCGAGAAGATTGGTCTTCGGAAACTTTCATCGACCGTATTGAAGTCCCCTGCCAGTCTGTGAACCTGCTGGACTGGTTGAATCAACAAACCGCGGTACCCCGCCTTTACTGGTCCGACCGGCAGAGCGAACTGGAGTTCGCCGCCATCGGACAGGTGGATGTGCAAAACGGCAATTTCCCCGGAAATTACCACATCATTCTGAGAGAGCTGCACCAGAAGCTCCTCCGCTCGCATCCGAAGGTGCGCTACTTCGGCGGATTCCGTTTCGATCCCCGGCAGGAACCGGCGGCGGAATGGAAATCCTTCGGTCGCTACCAGTTCATTGTGCCGCGTTTCGAAATTGTGCGGCAGGGCAACCGCACCACCTTTGCCTTCAATTTTCGGCAGGAAGCCGGTTTAACCAACGGCGACATCCGGAGGCAATTTCAGGAAGGGTTGCAGTCCCTGCGCACGGTGGCTTCCTACGAAGCGATTCAACCGTTTCATTTACAGGAACGACGGGATTTCCCCGATCTGGCCGGCTGGACCCGCATGGTGGAAACAGCCTTGCAGATGTTCCGGGAAACCGATCTGCGGAAGATTGTGCTGGCCCGCACCTCATTGTTGAAATTCGATCGGGAGTTGAATCCGGTGCTGCTGATCAAACAACTGCAATCGCTCAACCCCCACACCTACAATTTCCTCTTTCAGCCCGGCGAAGAAGCGGTCTTCATCGGTGCCTCGCCGGAGCGGCTTTACTTTCGAGAAAAGCGCCAGATTAACAGTGAAGCGGTGGCGGGAACCCGTCCGCGGGGAAAATCCGATTCGGAAGACCAGGCTCTGGGCGAAGAGCTGCTGAACAGCCCCAAAGAAATCCTGGAACACGAGCTGGTGAGCGAGCGGGTGCTGGAAACGCTCAAAACGATTTGCACGGACGTAAAACCCCTGCACCACCGCACCCTGCTGAAACTTCCCCGGGTGCAGCACATTTACAGCAACTTCCGGGGTATTCTGGCCAACGGGGCTTCGGATGGTGACATTATTGCCCGGTTGCACCCCACTCCGGCGGTGGGCGGACACCCCCAGCATCTGGCCATTCACCAGATTGCCCGGCTGGAACCGTTCGATCGTGGCTGGTACGCCGGTCCGCTCGGCTGGGTAAGCCGCGAGGCAGCGGAATTCTGCGTGGCCATCCGATCGGCGCTCATCCGGAAAAAAGAGGTGTACCTGTACGTGGGCGCCGGCATTGTCCCCGGTTCAGACCCCCAGGCAGAATGGGCGGAACTGGAGAGCAAAATCCTGAACTTTGCCCGTATCTTTGACCTGAAATGACTCCTTTCCCGCGGGGAAATTTAACAATGAGAAAAGGATCGCAAGAACAGGTATTCGTAAATAAATTCCAAATTCCAAATAGTATTCAAATTCAAATATTCAAACAAAACGAGCGTTAATCTCAACTTCAGAGAACCTGAATTAACTTTTACAAAAACGTCTTTTGCGTTATTGAAATTTCGATCATTGAAGTTTATTTGGGATTTGGGATTTGATTAATAGAATTTGTCATTCAGAAACACTTTGTTAGAATTTTTCTTGAGATGGTACTGGACCCAAATATGAAACTGAACCGGGAAAACATAAACACCCTCTGGGGTGAGCTGGTGGTGGAGGAGTTGCTTCGCCAGGGCGTGGATTATTTTGTCATCTCCCCCGGCTCGCGCTCCACCCCGTTGACTACCGCCGCGGCGCGCCATTCCCGCGCCCGCAAAATCATTGCTTACGACGAGCGGGGGGCGGCCTTCTACGCTCTGGGGTACGCCCGCGCCAGCGGCAAACCGGCCGCACTGATCTGTACCTCCGGCACAGCGGTGGCGAACTACCTGCCGGCGGTGGTGGAAGCCTCGGTGGATTTTGTGCCGCTGTTGATCCTTTCCGCCGATCGACCGCCGGAACTGCGCGAGACCGCCGCCAACCAGACCATCCGCCAGCCCCACCTGTTCGGGGATTACCTGCGCTGGCAGTTCGACCTGCCCTGTCCGGACGAAAAGATTGCCCCGGAAGTGCTGCTCACCACCATCGACCAGGCCGTGTACCGTACCCGGCGTTCCCCTGCCGGTCCGGTGCACCTGAATCTCATGTTCCGCGAACCCCTGGCGCCAGTGGAACAATCTCTGCCGAAGAACTATCTGGATTCTCTGGCCGACTGGCTGGCAAGCGAGCAAGCCTACGCCCATTACGAGGTGTCTTCTCCCACACCGGATTCGCAGACGGCAAAAGAAATTGCCAAACTCCTCCGGCAGACCCGGAAGGGAATACTGGTACTGGGCCGGATGTTTCCGCAGGTGGACCGCGAAGCTTTGCGGCAATTCGCCGAAAAGTTGGGCTGGCCGGTGCTGGCGGATGTGGGTTCCCAGTTTCGTCTGGGGAGCGGAATTACCAATCCGCTCTCCCATTTCGACCTCCTGCTGGCCGTGCCGGAATTCCGGGAACTCCTGCAGGCGGAGACCATTCTGCACCTGGGCGGACCGCTGGTCTCCAAACGGTTTCTGCAATTCCTGCAAGAGTTTGCCCCCCGACATTACTTGTTGGTTAAAGAAAATCCCTCCCGCCAGGATCCCGCCCACCGGGTCACCCGGCACATTGAATCGGCGGTAACCGATTTTTGTCAGCAGCTTTTGCCGGAGGTTCAATCGAATATTTCCAGGGAATGGAAGAAATCCCTGCAGCAATATGATCGTCGGGTCCAGCAGCAGCTCGACAAGGCGTTGGCGGCGGGCGGAAAGCTCAGCGAATTTGCGGTGGCTCGTCAACTCACCCGGGAAATTCCAGCCGGGGAGAATCTCTTCCTGGCCAGCAGTTTGCCCATTCGGGAAGTGGACTGGTACGGCGATGCCAGCGGAACGGCGATCACCGTGGGTGCCAACCGCGGGGCTTCCGGAATCGACGGCACCATTGCCAGCGCGGCGGGATTTGCGGCGGGTAATGGACAACCTACCACCCTGCTCATTGGCGACCTGGCTTTCCTGCACGATCTGAACTCCCTGGCTCTGCTCCACCAGCTGGAGCAAAAACTGATCATCGTGTTACTGAACAACCAGGGCGGCGGGATTTTCTCATTTCTGCCCATCGCCAAATTCCCGGAGGTGTTCGATCCCTATTTCATCACCCCGCATGAATTCACCTTCGCCCGGGCGGCGGATTTATTTGGGCTGGATTACGCCCAACCCCGCACTCTGGCGGAGTTTCTCTCTGCCTACCAGCAGGCACAACAATCTCCTCGTCCCACTTTGATTGAAGTCCTGACGGAGAGGGAAGAGAATCGGGATTTTCAGAAAATGCTGCTGGACAAGATCGCCGGCGATTGAAAATCGTCCCTGATTTTCGGTCAATTAGTCATTGGTCAGTTGTTCTTCCCTGGACGTCATTGAAAAATCCTCCGGATTTTTCCTGGTATCGATTCCCCGGATTTCATCCGGGGCTAACCTCACCGCGTCCCCAGCGGAACACCGGAAATTGTACTCGGATTGTTAAAAAGCAGAATTACTCGTTCCAAATTTTAAATTTCAATTCCCAGTTTCTAATTTTCTGGAGGATGCGGTGCACCAATTTCAAATTTACAATTTCACTTCTTTAACCTCTAATCCCTCATCATTCTCCATGTCTCCCCTAATCCTCCCCAAATACTGCGGGAATAATAAATTTGCCCCTTGCATTCCGGCTGGTATTATTTATTTTAATTCGCAACCAATTTGGGGAACGGTAGTTTATTATTTTTGAAAATTCGGTGGAAAGGAAAACGGCCGTAACATGACTAGAAAACCCTACATTACCATAAAAGGCGCCCGGGAGCACAATCTGAAGAACATTAATGTAAAGATTCCCCGGGAAAAATTCGTAGTGATTACCGGGCTGTCCGGCTCGGGAAAATCCAGCCTGGCTTTCGACACCATTTACGCCGAAGGGCAACGCCGCTACGTGGAAAGCCTGAGCGCTTACGCCCGCCAATTTCTCGGTTTAATGGAGAAACCGGACGTGGACTACATCGACGGGCTTTCGCCGGCTATTTCCATCGAGCAGAAGTCCACTCACAAGAATCCCCGCTCCACCGTGGGCACGGTTACCGAGATTTACGATTACCTGCGGCTGCTCTTTGCCCGCATCGGACATCCTCACTGCTACAACTGCGGCGATCCCATCGAGAAACAAACGCCCCAGCAGATTGTGGACAAGATTCTGCAACACCCCGAGGGCACCCGCATTCAGATTCTGGCACCGGTGGTCCGGGGACGCAAGGGCGAGTACCGCGATCTGATTCAGGAAATCAAGAAAGAAGGGTTCGTGCGGGTACGGATCGACGGTAAACTCTACGCTCTGGACGAGGAGATCCGCCTCAAGAAGAATATCAAACACAACATCGAAGTGGTGGTGGACCGGCTCAAGATTCGTCCCAACATCCGCCAGCGGCTGGCTGAATCGGTGGAAGTGGCTCTGAAACTGGGAAGCGGACTGGTGATTGCCGAAAATGTGGACGAAGCCACCGAAACGCTCTACAGCGAACATTTCGCCTGCCTGAAGTGCGGCATTAGTTACGAGAAAACTGAGCCCCGCATGTTCTCCTTCAACAGCCCTTACGGCGCCTGTCCCGCTTGCGACGGACTGGGAACCCGGCTGGAAATCGATCCCCGGCTGGTGGTACCCAACCCCAATCTCTCCATTAACAAAGGCGCCATTGCTCCCATTGGCGAGAAACGCAGCAGCTGGTATTTCGAAATGATTGAAGGGCTGGCCCGGCAGTACAAATTTTCCCTGAATACCCCCTGGAAAGATCTGCCGGAGCGAATTCAGAACCTGATTCTGTACGGCTCGGAGGAAAAAGTCCGTTTCGTTTTCGAACGGGAAAATTCCCATTACGAATTTTCCTCGCGCTACGAGGGGGTAATCAACAACCTCTACCGGCGCTACCGGCAAACCTCTTCGCAGTCCATTCGGGAGTGGATCGAGAGCTTCATGAACCAGATTCCCTGTCCCACCTGTCAGGGCGCCCGGTTACGCAAAGAGGCTTTGGGAGTCAAAATCAACGGATTGAACATTGCCGAAGTGACCCGCCTGAACATCAAGGCGGCGCTGGCGTTTTTCCAGAATCTCACCTTGAGCGAGAAGGAGGAGATCATTGCCCGCCAGATTTTAAAGGAAATCCGGGCCCGCCTGCAATTCCTGCAGGATGTGGGACTGGACTACCTGACGCTGGACCGCGCGGCGGGGACCCTCTCCGGCGGTGAAGCCCAGCGCATCCGGCTGGCGACCCAGATTGGCTCCCAACTGGTGGGCGTGCTTTACATTCTAGATGAACCGTCCATCGGACTACACCAGCGGGACAATATCCGGCTCATTAACACCCTGCTGCGCCTGCGGGACCTGGGCAATACCGTTCTGGTGGTGGAACACGACCGGGAGACCATCGAGCATGCCGATTATGTGATTGATCTGGGTCCCGGAGCCGGTAAACACGGCGGCGAGATTGTCGCCCTGGGCACTCCGGAGGAAATCGAAGCCAATCCCAACAGCCTGACCGGGCGATATCTGAAATACGAGAAATACATTCCGGTACCCAATCGGCGGCGCCAGGGCAACGGCCATTTTTTAACCCTGAAAGGCGCCACCGGAAACAACCTGAAACACCTGACGGTGCGCTTTCCGCTGGGGAAATTCATTTGCGTCACCGGCGTGTCCGGTTCCGGAAAGAGCACCCTGGTTAATGAAACGCTCTACCCCATTCTGTCGCGGCACTTTTACAACAGCAAAATCATTCCCCTGCCTTACGAGGAGATTGAAGGGCTGGAACATGTGGACAAGGTGATCGACATCGACCAGTCGCCCATCGGGCGCACCCCGCGCTCCAATCCGGCTACTTACACCGGCCTGTTCACCCTGATACGCGACCTGTTTGCCCAGCTGCCGGAATCGAAAATCCGCGGCTACCGGCCCGGCCGCTTCTCTTTTAACGTAAAAGGCGGCCGCTGCGAAGCCTGCGAGGGGGACGGCGTGAAGAAAATTGAAATGCACTTTCTGCCGGATGTGTACGTAACCTGCGAAGTCTGCAAAGGCAAGCGTTACAACCGCGAAACCCTGGAAATCCGTTACCGTGGTAAATCCATTGCCGACGTGCTGGACATGACCGTGGCCGAAGCACTGGAATTTTTCCAGAAAATCCCGGCCATTCGCCGCAAGCTACAAACTTTGTACTACGTGGGACTCGGGTACATTCACCTGGGACAACCAGCCACCACCCTGAGCGGTGGAGAAGCCCAGCGGGTGAAATTGGCCACCGAGCTCAGCCGGGTGGGCACCGGCAACACCGTGTACATTCTGGATGAACCCACCACCGGATTACACTTTCACGATATTCACATGCTGCTGAACGTCCTGAACAAACTGGTGGACAAGGGCAACACCGTTATTGTGATTGAACACAACATGGATGTGATTAAAACCGCTGATTGGATCATCGACCTGGGACCGGAAGGGGGCGACGCCGGGGGCTACCTGGTAGCCGAAGGCACCCCCGAAGAAATCGCCCAACACCCCACCTCTTACACCGGGAAATATTTGCGGAAAGAACTGGAGCACTGGAAAGAATACACCAAAGCAAACGGAATCAAGGAGATGGTCTCCTGAGCTCCCTGAACAGGGTTCTTCCCGTCACAGATAGGACTCCAGTGTGCTGTCTTCGAACAGACGAGCAATTTGCTGTTCGGCGTCCACGATTTTCATCTTATGGTACATACAACCTTTTTTCAGGCAGCCCTCCACAATGCCGCCTTTGGGAAGTTGAAACACAAACAGCGGTGACGAACAAAGCTGACAGGTCTCGTCTGGATCTTTTAAACTGACGCCGCATTCCGGGCAGAAAAACTCCACCACCGCGCCCGGCGGCAAGGTAATGTCTTTCTCAATGTTGTCGTAACTGCCGTACACCGGATCGAGATACAACCAACCCTCTTGACCCTGATATTTGACCTTGACTTTGATGGACGGGTAACCATGGATCTTGACCGATTCGTCGCACAGCAGGTGCCCATTGGGGCAACTGGCATGTTTCACGTAGAGTTTTTTGGCCGGAATCTCGACTTCGATTTCAACCTTTTCTCGTTTCACCATCTTCCTGAACCCTTTTATTTTTAATTTAAGAAAAATTTCTTTTGATTGCCAAAAATTCCCCGCCGAAAGCGAATTTTTCTAACCATTAGACGCTTCTTTTCAGGCTAACGTTCCAAGCGCTTGCTCCACAGCATCCAGAATGCGATTTTCTTGCACCAGGGCGTTCATTTTTTCCAGATCGAGGTAAACGGGACGATCACTTTCCAGAAAGGGAACGTGCTGCCGGACCATTCGATATGCCAGGCGGGTTCCTTCACCCAGCATTTCCTCTGGACGCTCAGCTCCCCTCTGTTGAGCCCGCAGGTCGAGGGCCTGGGCGGCAAACAGAAATTCGATGGCCACAATTTTCTGTACATTTTGCAAAATTTGCCGCGCTTTGCGGGCGGCAATCGGAGCCATGCTGACATGGTCTTCCTGATTCTCGCAGGTTGGAATGGAATCCACGCTGGCCGGATGTGCCAGGGATTTGTTTTCGGAAACCAGCGAGGCGGCAGTGTACTGGGCCACCATCAAACCGCTCTCCAGACCGCCGTTGGAAACGAGAAAGGAGGGCAATCCGTGATTTAAATTTTTATCGGAGAGTCGAAAAATACGCCGCTCGGCAATACTGCCCACCTCCGCCAGAACGATGCTCAAAAAATCGGCCGCAAACGCTACCGGCTGGGCATGGAAATTCCCCCCCGAGAGCGCTTTGTTTTCTCCTTCCAGATCAGGAAAAATAATCGGATTGTCGTTAGTCGCGTTCATTTCAATTTCCAGCACCCGGTGGATGTGCTCCAGGGTATCGCGGACTCCTGCCAGCACCTGCGGATGACAGCGCACACTGTAAGCATCTTGCACCCGTTCGGGCTGCCGATCGAGCAGGCGGCTTCCCCGGGTT
>JAJRXE010000455.1 GCA_024276455.1 Calditrichota bacterium | reverse complement strand
ATTTCGTAGCCCATCATGTCCACTATTAGAGTGTAAGTACCGGGTGGTACATTACGAATCTCGTAGGCACCCGAATAATCGGTAACGTCTCCCAGATACTGCCCTTCCAGGTAAACCTGGGCTTCCTGAATAGGCGTTTTCAGAATCCGGTCCACCACTCTGCCTTTGATTTGACCATATTCCTGAGCAAAAGTCACCGAAACGGCACATAACAAGGTGGTCAAAATAATGACGGTAAGGTTTATTCTCTTTTCCAGCATGGCTGAATTCTCCATGTTTTTTTCTCAAAGCAAACATATCCCCTTTCTTCTCCTTCCTCCCATTCTCAAGGAAGTCGATTCGTTCGGTTCTTTGAATTTGGTTTGATCCGGTTTCTGCCGACCGGGTTTTTCAGTAGACATTTTTAACAATCGTGAACTTTTTTGAAGCAAAACATTTCCCTTACCCGGTGGCGGAATACCAGACCCCCCCCGCCTCCTCACCGGATCAAACCCAGATCGTTAATGGCTCCAGTAAACATCCCCCTGAAAGAAAAGCCGGCTCAGTTCACTCTGCTCTCTAAATCCCATCGGTCCGTGCTTTTCTTCCAGAAATTCCGACGTTCAGGCCTTTTGAACGCCCCGGATGTATTGCTGAATATTATTTTTTCTTTTTCATGGACATTCGTTCCATGCGAATTTCCCGGGCTTTTTTCAGCATTTCGTCCGAACTCAGGATTTTTCCACCGTGTTTGTTCACAAAATATTTGGCGTTCTGACTGCTTAAAAAAGCAAAGGCCGGAAGCATGGCATGGGCCGGCACCACGTTACTGCCCACCACAAACACCACGTCTTTGATGTTGACCATGTTGCCGGTGTAAAAATCCATGACTTTCACCTCGCGGTACACGTGTTTGTCCATTAGCGCGGTGGCGCAACCCAGCGCACAGGCGTGGGTAACGGTGCCGTCGTCCGAAATCAAATCCACCCGGGTCAGCATTTTTTCGTACACGTCCATGCCGCATACCGGACATTGACCTAGTTTTTTACCCAGATCCGGTTTTAAAATTGCCGAGGCGCTTTGAGAGATTCCCAGACTAAATACCGCTAACACGATGACCAAGGTGAGCAATGTACGTTTCATGTTTAAACCTCCTTTTTACGGATTCTTTCTGTTTTAAATGTTAAAATTTCACTTTCAATTGAAGCACGAAATTTCTGCCTGGTTCGTACAACAGGTAACTATCCGGCATGTTTTTGTATTTACGACTGAGGTGTTCATAGTAATTCTTGTCGAAAAGATTGTTTACAAAGGCAGATAGTTCGGTGTATTTTCCCAGGTAAATGCCTGCTCTCAAGTTGAACACCGAAAATCCCGGCGTTGCGGTTTCACCGAAGGTGGGGGAAATCCGGTTCTGGTCTGCCACAAACCGTCCGTCAATTTCGCCCCAGAATTTGTGGGTTACGTTAAAATAGCGCAGGGCCAATTTCCCTTCCAGGGGGGGAATTTCCGGGAGCGGCTCGTCCAGATCCACATTCTGACCGCGGGTGTAGGCAACTCCCCCGCGGTAGCTCCAACCACCGGGCAGTTTCCCGTCAAAAGATAGTTCGAATCCCACCTGAGTAACCTGATCGATATTACGGTAACGCTTGGTGTAGGGGGGAGGTACGCAGGGCATGAAAAGACGGGGCAGTGTCGTGTCCACTTCCGCAAAGATGTAGTCGTTAATCAGGGAATAGAACACGTTTGCCTGGACATTCAACTTTTCCCAGTGCTGTTCCAGCGCCAGCTCCACCTGATTGTTCTTTTCCGATTTCAGGAAGGGATTCCCGAAATATTCGTAGGCATCGCGCCCCACCGAAAGGTGGTTGATGTAACGCTCGGTCAGATCGGCCGTCCGGGTACCCCGGCCGAGAGCCAGACTAAGCCGGGTTATTTTGCTGAGGTCGTAAAGCAGCGTTAACGTACCGCTGACGTTAGTTTCGTCGAACCGAGAAATATCTCCGTAAGCCTGCACGAATTGGGGAGAAGGATCTTTGATCTCGGATGAAATCAAATCCACCCGGGCGCCAGCGGTGAGCGAAAGGCGTTCGTTCAGAACCTGCCGAAATTCAGTGAAAAAACCGGCATCCGAAATCGCACTGTTCTGCCAGACGAAATCCTCGAAATGCTTGGGCGGATCGATGGGGGTCTGGGTGCAAACGTTGAAATACACCTCCCGGGACCGTTTCCCGTCTTTGTGCAGCCGGTAGTAATCCGCGCCGATGTACCAGAGGTTGTTCCGGAAGAGGTTCAATCCCACTTCCAGGCGGCCGCCGTAGGTGTCGGAAGTCACGTCGGTAACGGCTTTCACCAATTTGACATTGGGTCGGTTCACGTTGTCCATGAGGTGCGAAATGTCGGTCCGGTAGAGTTTTACGGTAAACGAAACCACTTTGTCGGAGAGATTGCGCCCGGAATAATCCAGGGCCAGGATGTTGGTGTCGTCCTTCCGGGCGTCCATGGGCAGGGCCGGGTAGTTCACATCCCGGGCAAAAGATTGCCGCCAGGACACCTGGAAGCGATGGTTCTCGCCGGGAGTAAATCCCACTTTGACAGAATAGTCGTTGACCCGGAAACTCGCCGGAACTTCCAGACCCGCACCGGTGGTGTAATTGCCGTAATCTTTGGTACCCCCGCCCAGGTAGAAGTCGAACCTGCGGGCGCTACCTGTGAGAGAAATCCGGGCGCGTTTGCCGGTACCGTTTGTTTCGTAGCCGGTTTCTGCGGCGCCGTGAAGTTGAAACGTTTCGCTGGGCTCCGGCTTTTTCATTACCAGATTAATAATGCCGCCCATGGTTTGTCCGAAACGCACGGTAAACGGGCCTTTGATCACCTCAATTTTCTCCAGGTCTTCGCTCTGGATGTGAGCCGTTGGTGGATCCATCCGATTGGGACAACCGCCCCAGGCACGGATGCCGCCGTCGTACTGCACGTTGAGCTGGTCGTATTTGAATGAACGCAGCACCGGATCCATGGCGAAACTGCCTTTCTTTACCGCTCCGCCGCCAACGATGGTCTTGAAATATTCTCCCACATCTTTCGGATTGTCGCGTTCGATTTCCTGCGCATACACCTGGATTTGGGGCGACAGGTAGTCCTGGGGAGCGGTAACCAGAATCTCTTCCACTGCAAGGGGCTTTTGCTCCAATTGAACGATGATTTGAGTGGTTTGATTGGCTCGCACCTCCACCGGAATATCGGCCCTGGCGTATCCCAACAGGGTCACAACGAGCCGGTATTTACCCGGTGCCACATCGCGAATTTCAAACTCGCCGGCGTAGTTGCTCACATCGCCCCAGTACGTACCAGACAAGGTAACGAGGGCTTCCTGGAGTGCATCGCCGGTTTTGGCGTCTTTCACAACGCCTTTAATTGTGCCAGTGTCTCCGGCGTAAGCAAGAAAAAACAGCAGGTTCAAGAAAAAACACGTCAGAGTAATTATTTTTCTTTTTTTCATCGAGACCTCCTCCGCCTGCTTGTAATACCTGAGAGCCGGAATAACAGAAACACGCTTTTCTTCTTTGAAAACTCCGGGACTCTTTACCGCCTGTTGAGGCGTCTTCCGGGAATCTCTTTTTGTTCCGACCGTTTTCGACCAGGCCACTCTGTCACATTTCCTGACCCACCGACAGACGCATGAGCAGATTCCAGTCAACCTCGTCGAAACGCAAAATTTTGCTTCCATGGTGGTCTTCTTTGAATTCCCGGGCATCTTCCAGCGTTTTCAAAGGAATCAACTCGTTGCCCATGGGACCCAGAATGTCGCTGTCGATTACAAAATAGGCGGTGCGAGCGTCGATCCAGTCCAGGTCGTAGTAGTCGCGCAGGTAAATGGCGGCAATCTTTTTGTCTTTCGAACCGCCGTACTTTTCCGGATGCAGGTAGTATTTGAACATATCTTTCGCGCCGTCGAAGAATTTCACGGTTCCGTCTTCGTAGATAATTTCGGTCACCCATTTGGGGTAAGGTTTTACGAACATTCCGCAGACGGGACACTTGTCTTTGTCGCCTGGCATCCGCGGAGACGGTTTCTCCGGTCGGGGCTGAGCCAGGATGCT
>JAJRXE010000454.1 GCA_024276455.1 Calditrichota bacterium | reverse complement strand
GGGCGGCAAAAGCCTGGCGGTACAACCCCTTGTGTTCGCAAAAAATCACCGGGTCTTCGCCTCGAATCGCCGCCTTGAGCAATCCCTTGGCATCCGCGGCGTTGCTGGGGTAAACCACTTTCAATCCCGGTGTGTGGGCAAAAATGGCTTCAGCTGTTTGACTGTGGTACAACCCCCCGTGTATGTACCCACCTACCGGTGTCCGAATAACCACCGGCGCTCGCCACTGGCCATTGGAGCGGTAGTTTACCGCAGCAATTTCGTTGCGAATTTGCATAAACGCCGGCCAGATGTAATCCATGAACTGAATTTCCACCACCGGCTTAAATCCGTACACCGCCAGTCCAAAAGCGGTGCCCACAATGCTGGCTTCGGCCAGAGGAGAATTGAAGGCCCGCTCGCGACCGAATTTTTTGGTCAACCCCTTGGTGGCGGTAAATACTCCGCCTTTGGGATCGGCCACGTCCTCTCCGTATACCAGGATTCTCTCATCGCGCTCCATTTCTTCGTGCAGAGCGTGGTTAATGGCGTCCACCATGACCACCCGTTCGCCGGCGTGGTTGGGCGCTTTCGGGGGGGTGGGATCGCGCCACTGCACAAATACATGCTCGGTAGCCGTCGCCGGATCCGGATCGGGCTGTTCTTCCGCCCATTCGGCGGCCCGGTCGACAAGCTCTTTCACTTCCTGCTGAATGGCATCCAATTCTTCCGGTTTAATAATCCCGTTCTCGGTGCAGGCCAGGGCGAATTGGAGAATCGGATCTTTTTGACGATCCTCTTCCAATTCCTCCGGCTTACGGTATTTGCGGTGGTCGTCACTGGAAGAATGGGGCAAGAGACGCACCACATCGCTGACAATCAGAGTGGGTCCTTTCCGCTGCCGCGCCCGCAGAACCGCCTGTCGAAAGGCGCGGTGGGCTTCAAAGAAATTAATCCCGTCAATCTTCTCGCGCTGCAAATTCTCAAATCCCGCCCCGAGTTTGTAAATGGAGGCGCCCGCCGTTTGTTCGGACACATGTACGCTAATGGCGTATTTATTGTCTTCAATATGAAAAATAACCGGCAGGCGGTCGCGGCTGGCCCAGTTCAACGCCTCAAAAAATTCCCCCTGACTGGTGGTACCCTCTCCGGAACTGACGTACACTACCGCCTCGCCCTCGGAACGCTTCATGCCAATGGCTGTACCCACGGCATGCAAGAACTGGGTTCCCGTACAGGACGATTGGGAGACAATCTTCAACCGCTTGTGCCCCCAGTGGTGCGGAATCTGCCTTCCGCCGGAGTTGGGATCGGCCGCTTTCGCCAGAGAATGCAGGAAAACCTCTTCCAGGGTCATTCCCCAGCGCATGACAAAGGCCTGATCCCGGTAATAAGCGTAGGCCCAATCCCGCCCGGGATCGAAATTCATCGCCGCCGCCACCTGAGCGGCCTCATGGCCGGATCCACCAATGTGAAAGTGCACCTTGCCCTGCCGCAGCAGAATCAACTGCTTCTCGTCTGCCCGACGGCTCAGGGCCATAAATCGGTAAATGTCCAGCAGTTCCTTTTTCGTAAAACCTTTAAACTTTCCCATGTCTTACTCCATCTCTCAATTCCTGCTACCACAAACTCCTACGGTTAACAAGCCTCGCAATAAAATTGCGGTCGGTTTAACCGACACCGATCAGGCTGTGCAGGCTAATTAAAAACATGACAACCAAAATAATCGCATTTATTCCGTGAAACGCCACCCGAAAAGCCGATTTTCGAACGGTTTTTCTCAACAGGCGCAGGGAATTTAAAATTAATCCCGCCGCAATGGCCAGAAACGCAATGTACATGGCCGTGGAATGGCCAAAGCCATAGAGTGGAAGCAACAGAATCACCACGGCGGTGGTCATAATCCAGACAAATGTTAAACGGGCCAGTCGGTCGCGGGAGAGAATCCGGGTCAGTGTGGGATAACCGGCCTTTTCGTAATCGTCACCAAAATTTAACAACAATAACCAGAAGTGAGGAATTTGCCAAATAAAAAACAAAATAGCAAGCGCCAATGCGCGAGAATCGCCCAACCTGCCCCCGGCGCTTACCCACCCCACCATGGGAGGAAGCGCGCCGATCAGGGAGCCGGGAACGGCCGCTAGAGCGGTTTGGCGTTTTAAATAGGTGTACACCCCATTGTACCAGAAAGCGGTAAACACCCCCAGCGAAAACGCCCGGAAATTCGTTCCCACCAGCAGCACCAGCGCTCCGATCGCCATTAATCCCAGGGCAATTTCCAGAGCGGCAGCGGGCGAAATTCTTCCCGAGGGAATGGGACGGCGGCGGGTACGGGGCATTTTGGCGTCCGCCTCGCGTTCCTGATATTGATTCAGCGCTCCGGATCCCAGCGCCAACAATAAAATCCCCAGAACCGGAATCAGCATTTGCCCCGTCAACCGCCCGCTGGCGGCAATGTAGCCCGTCGCGGTAGAAAGGGTAACTAACTGAGCAATGCGGAACTTTCCGAGTTCCAGGATCAAATCAACGTTATTTTTGAAGGCAATCGCACGAACCATCATAAGCCCTTTAAATACTGAATAATAGCAGCCAATTCTTCCTCGGTTAACTGCCCTTCTTGAGAGGGCATCAGATTTTTGAAGCCTTTTACTACCTCCAGGCCGGGTTTTAAGATGGAACGGCGCAGGTAGGCTTCATCTGCCATCACCTCTTTCTCTTCCCCATCGCTCACTACCCGACGGGTGGAACCGAATAATCCCTTAAAACTGGGACCAATAATTGTACTTCCGTCACTGCTGTGACAGGCCACGCACCCGCGTAGCCGCACCAAACGTTCACCCATTGCGCTGTTGACCGGAGCTTCCGTTCCTTCTGAGGTGGTTTCCGGCGCATTCAATTTGGGCATTTCTTCAGAGGCCAGAGCAAACCAGGAACGGAACTCTTCCTCTGGCAACGCTTTTACCTTGCTCAACATGTACGCATGGCGCAAACCACAGTACTCCGCACACAGCACATCGTAATCGCCTGTTTCGGTCGCTTCGAACCAGAGGTAAGTGGGGATCCCGGGCACCGCATCTTCTTTAATGCGAAACGCCGGGATGAAGAAACTGTGAATCACGTCCAGAGACTGCAATTCCAGTTTCACCGGCCGATTCACCGGAACGTACAGCGTGTCGGTTTGCAACCCATTTTCGTACTCAAACATCCAGGACCACATGCGAGCGGTTACTTTCACCGTCATGGCATCGTCCGGAACCTTGCGCATAAACTCAAACCCCTTCCAGCCGAAATAGAACATGAGAAGCACCAGAATGGTTGGAATCACCGTCCACACCACCTCCAGCAGGGTACTACCATGAATGTCCTCCGGCTTCTGGTGACGTTTTTTGTTGTATTTAAAAATAAAATAGATCATCAAAAATGTGATTAATACCAGAAAAAAGAGCCCTATTCCGGCAATAAACAGAAATACCGAATCAACCGTACTGGTAGATGTTGACGCACCTGACATCTTCGTTCTCCTCACCTAAAAGAAATATCAACAAACGTTAATCCAATAATAATGGCAATGGTGACAATGACCACCAGAACCATGTTGCGAAAAATCGGCGACTCGTATTTAATGTGCATGAAATAATTCAGCACCAGGGTCGATTTCAGCCCCGCAATGAAGATGGCCACCACAATGGCAAAACTTTGCAGATTTAATCCCGCAACCGTAACGGTTAGTCCGGTTAACATGAGCAGTGCCAACCAGACCATGACATACGTACCGATGTGAACATTTTCGTGAACTGTTTGTTCTTTTTCCATAACCATCCCCTGTTTTACATGGCAATCAGATAGAATAACGGAAAGAGAAAAATCCAGATAATATCGACCAGATGCCAGTACAAACCGGCATTTTCAAACTTAATGACATTGGCCTTCCAGTGCTCCTTGGTGCGAACGCCGTCCACCACCACCGCCACCTCGCGCACCGAATCGCCAAGCGGCTCACTCTCCCAGATCCGACGTCCCTGCTCATCGGCTAAATACAACCTTTTCCCCTGAAATTGCTCTAAATCAGCAGGAAGGAGTGCTGCAACTTTCGCGCGTTTTTTGGTCACAAACCGCAGTAAAAAAAGCATGACGACCATTCCGATCAGGACATGGAGAGCGTGCAATCCCGTCATTACGTAATAGAGTCCGAAAAACAGAACCTCTCCGTACGATCGGCTAAGCAATACGTCCGAACCAGGATACAGTCCGTGCGAAATTTTTGCGCTCCACTCGAAATATTTGTTTAACAAGAAAAATGCTCCCAGCAAGAAGGTCAGCACCAGAAACAGAACCGCCAGATTTTCCTTTCTTCGTTGCAGCATGGCCACCGAAAGCACCATGGTCAAACTGCTGGTGAGCAAAATAATCGTATTCAACGCCCCGACGAACTGATTCAGATGACTGGAGCCGTAGTGAAAATCCTCCGGATGGTTATGCAGATAAATGGCATACAACAGAAACAAACCACCGAATAACAGCAATTCGGTAAACAGGAACAACCACATCCCGATACGGGCTCCTACCGGATCGTGGTGTTTTTCCATGATCAGTTCGGCCGTGTGATTCATTTCACCTCCCGAAATTTATGGCGATGGTCGTATGGCTCGGTTTCCACCACTGGTATTTTGTGGAAATTTTCCAGCGGTGGAGGCGTGGCGACTTGCCATTCCAGCGTGGTCCCTCCCCAGGGATTCTGCGAAGCCTTTTCCCCTTTCCAGAATCCGTAAATTAAATTGCCGAACATAAGTAAAATTCCGGCCACCAGAATCCAGGAACCCACGGTCGCCGAAACCTGCAAGTTGTGAAATTCCGGCAAATAATAGTAGTAACGACGAGGCATTCCTTTGTAGCCCAGAATAAACATGGACATATAAAGAGTGTTGAAACCCACAAACAAAAGTCCCCAGGCATAATAAGAGAGCTTTTTATTGTACATTCGACCGAACATTTTCGGCCCCCAGTAATGCAAAGCCGCAAAGAAGATAAATCCCGCCCCGCCAAACATGGTGTAATGGAAATGAGCCACCACAAAATAGGTGTCGTGAACATGAATATCCGTGGCCAGTGCCCCCAGAATCAACCCGGTTAATCCGCCAATAGTAAAAAGGAACATGAATGAGATGCCGTACAAAAAGGGCGGCTGAAAATCGATGGAACCTTTGTACATGGTCGCCAACCAATTAAACACTTTTACGGCGCTGGGAATGGCCACCAGAAAGGTCAGAAAGGAAAAGGCCATTCGCGACGTATCGCTAATCCCACTGGTGTACATGTGATGTCCCCACACCAGATATCCCACAAAGGCAATGGCCATACTGGAGAAGGCGATCATTTTGTAGCCGAAAATGGTGCGGCGGACAAAGGTGGGAATAATTTCGCTAATGACGCCCATGGCCGGGAGGACCATGATGTACACCGCCGGATGGGAATAAATCCAGAACAGGTGTTGGTAAAGCACCGGATCGCCGCCTTTGGCAGGATCGAAAATCCCCACGCCCAGCACCCTCTCCACCACAATCAGGGCGAGCGTGATGCCCAGAATGGGAGTGGCCAGAATCTGAATCCAGCCGGTCGCATAAAGGGACCAAACAAACAAGGGCATGCGGAACCATTTCATTCCCGGTGCCCGCAAACGATGAATCGTGGTTAAAAAATTCAATCCGGTTAAAATGGAAGAGAAGCCCAGAATGAAACCGGCAATCACTGCAATGGTTACATTGGTACCGGTACGGATACTGTAGGGCGCGTAAAACGTCCAGCCGGTATCTGCCGGACCGTTTCCCACAAACAACGACAACAACGCCAAACAGGCGCCCAGCATGTACAACCACCAGGAAAGCAAATTTAACCGCGGGAAGGCGACGTCCTTGGCCCCAATCTGAAGAGGAAGAAAGAAGTTGCCAAACACCGCTGGAATACCGGGAATAATGAACAGAAAAATCATGATCATGCCGTGGAGGGTAAAAAGCTGATTGTAGGTTTGAGCGCTTACAATCGTTTCACCGGGTGAAATCATTTCCAGCCGCATCAACACCCCAATTCCAACGGCAACCAGAAAGAACACAATCATGCTACTCAGATACAGAATGCCAATTCGTTTGTGATCGGTACTTAAAATCCAGGAAAGGATTCCTCGATAACGACTTCTCTCCTCCCAAAAACTTCTATCGATGGCAATGCCTTCTACAACACCGTTGGCCATGTTAATCCCTCACTTTCTTTTTTCTCAAATTCCCCTGGTAGGTTAAAAACCCCACAAAAAGCACCAGGACAACTAAAAAAGCGGTGCCGAATACGCGCATGAAGTTGAACACGTACTTTTTACCGGCCGGGTCGTAACTAAAACAATACAACAACAGCTTGCTAATCGTCGGACCGGTTTTTCCTTGCGAAGCTTCCAGAATGGCCATTTTTAAATCGAACGGTTGGTATTCAATCCCACGCAAATAGCGACTGATTTTACCTGTGGGAGACAGCACCGTCAACAAACCGGCGTGAATAAATTCCCGTCCCTCTTTTTTATATTTGAATCCGACGGCATCGGTAAATTTTTTAATGGAAGCACTGTCTCCGGTGAGCCAGAGCCAGGCGTCTTCGGGGAACGGTCCGCGCCGGAACGCTTTAAAATAATTGCGTTTTTTGGCCCGAGCCAACTTCGGTGTATCGGTGGGATCGAAACTGATGGTCAGAGCCTGGTAATCGACTCCCGGTTTCATGTCCAGGCGATCCAGCACATCCACCTTCCCGCTTAACAGCGGACTGCAAATTCCCGGACAATTAAAATAAACCAGCGACACCACGGTGGGTTTGTCAATCACATCCCGGAGAACCACCGTATCGCCCTGCTCGTTGACAAATTTCAAATCCAGAGGAACGTATTCTCCGAGGTGCTCCACCAGGCCAATTTCCGGTTCCGGCGTAAGCCCCTCGCTGGTTTGCGACCAGGCTCCCGTAAACAAACCGCCTGCCAACCAGACGAAAAGCAGGGCTCTTAAGGGTGAAAACTTCACCCAATCTATTTGAATCGCTTGCAGCCAATTCATCATGCCACCCCTTTTGATTCATCATTTTTTCGCTCGGTAATTGGGACAATCTACTTTCAGGTCGTAAAGATTAAGGGCAACGTCCCGCAGTAAACAGCGAAACTGTTGCTTTTTTGTAATGAGCTGATTTTCCATTTGAAAATACTGACAGGAAAGACAGGTTTTTACTTCGGAAATAATCCGCGCTTCTTTTAAAGATTCTACCAACTGCAACAAAAACAGAATAACGGATTCCTTAGTATCCTCCGGGAAACTGGCAATCTGGCTGAGAAGCACCTTCTGCCAGTTGGACAACACTTTGGTCAACTCCCTGCCATTTTCCGTCAAATCCAGGGTGTGGACCCGTTTATCCCGAGTGGAAACGGTGCGTTTTAATAATTGTTTGTTTTCCAGCGTTTTAATAGCATCGCTGACGGTCGCAGGGGTCAGGTCGAAATCGCGGGCGATATTGGACACTCGACGCTGTTCTTCCGGCTTGCTGGCCAGATAGAGCAGAAATTGAATCTGGATGGGGCTAAGCTGATTATGTTTGGCATAATCCCAGAGCATGGAACGAAACGCCTGGTAAATCCGCTCCAGCGCCGCAAAAATGGCGTAATCAATCTCCCGGGTCGATTTGTTTTCCATCTCACTCTCCATGCTTTTTCAGCCAACCGCTAATAATAAGTTAGGAATCCTAACTATTGTTTGCAAATAAAAAATTATTTTTTTCGGAGCGGTGCGAACCTTTTCCTGGCCCCAGCAAACGCGGAATATTTTTTAAGAAGGGACTTCCCCAATCAAACCAATTAGTTCCCTTTGCGATTATTAATAAGAAAAATGCCTCCGAATTGGCATTCATCACATTAAAAAAATTGAAAAACCGAAAATTTAATTGTAAATAAAATTTTTCTGATGTCGAATAATAATAGTAGTGCAAGGATGTTCTTTAAATAATTTTTAACCGAGAGGGAACCCTGAAGCGATGAACACGTTTAAGTAACTAACGAATGCGGTGTTTTCGGAAGCGCGAACGATTGCAGTATTAGCGCTCACGCACGCGAGTCTTCTACCTCCTGCCGTTTTATAATCCCTTACATACGAGTCTCAGGGAAGAAAGTATGGTTAAGGACAACAAAACGAACTATTAAGGTTTATTAAAACCAGGAGGTGTTTACTATGTCATCCCCATCCCAATTCTTAAGCAAAGTTCAGGAGAAGTATTTCGACGAGGAATTCCGCGCCCTCAGCTGGAGCGGCTCGTTCCCGGATTACCTGGAGATTGTCAAAAAAAATCCCCGGGTCATTCGCACCAGTTTTCAGCGTCTTTACGATATGGTGCTTTCTTTCGGAACGGAAGAGTATGAAGACTCGCGCAAAAAGATCACCCACTACAAGTTTTTCGACGATCCCATCGACAACGGCAAAGACGCCATTTTCGGTCTGGACGTGTATTTAATGAAGCTGATGAATATCATCAAATCGGCCGCCCACCATTACGGCACCGAGCGGCGGGTCATCCTGTTGCACGGACCGGTGGGTAGCTCCAAAAGTACCATTGTGCGCTTGCTGAAGAAGGGACTGGAATACTATTCCCGAACGGAAGAAGGCGCCTTGTATTCTTACGAATGGGTGAACATTCCCAAATATTTTAACGATCCGGAATCGCCGGTAGAAAACATTGCCTGTCCCATGCACGAGGAACCGCTTCACCTGGTGCCACCGGAAGTCCGCCCGGAATTTTTGAAAGATTTGCTGGGGAAAAAAGCGCAGGATTACGTTGTTGAGGGAGATCTCTGTCCCACTTGCCGGCAAATTTACCGGGAATTATTGAAAAAATACGAGGGCAACTGGACAAAAATGCTGGATCACGTGCGGGTGTACCGTCTGCTCCTGTCGGAACAGGACCGCGTGGGCATTGGGACGTTCCAGCCCAAGGACGAAAAAAATCAGGATTCCACCGAGCTGACCGGCGACATCAACTACCGCAAGATTGCCGAATACGGGAGCGATTCAGATCCCCGGGCGTTCAACTTCGACGGAGAATTCAACATTGCCAACCGGGGAATTATTGAATTCATTGAGGTACTGAAACTGGATGTGGCCTTTTTGTACGACCTCTTGGGTGCCAGCCAGGAACACAAAATCAAACCCAAGAAATTTCCGCAGACCGACATCGACGAGGTCATCATTGGACACACCAATGAGCCGGAGTACAAGAAACTGCAAAACAACGAATTCATGGAAGCGCTGCGCGACCGGACGGTAAAAATCGACATTCCTTACATCACCCGCTGGTCCGAAGAAATCAAAATTTACAAAAAGGATTACCACAATAAAAAGGTTCGTGGTAAACACATTGCACCACACACCCTGGAAATGGCTGCCATGTGGGCGGTACTCACCCGGCTGGAAGAGCCTAAAAAAGCGGATTTAACCCTAGTACAGAAATTGAAATTGTACGACGGGAAACTGATTCCTGGCTACACCGAAGACAATGTGCGGGAATTGCGCAAGGAAGCCGTGCGAGAAGGTCTGGACGGTATTTCGCCCCGCTATGTACAGGATAAGATTTCCAACGCCCTGGTTAAGGACAGCGACGAGCCGTGCGTGAATCCCTTTATGGTGCTCAACGAACTGGAAAGCGGTCTGGATCATCATAGTTTGATTACCAATGAGGAACAGAAAAAGCGTTACCGTGAATTGTTGAGCGAGGTTAAGAAAGAGTACACCGAGATCGTGAAAAACGAAGTGCAGCGCGCCATCAGTGCGGACGAAGACGCCATTAAACGCCTGTTTGCCAACTACATCGACAACGTCAAAGCTTACGTTCAGAAAGAAAAGGTGAAAAACAAATACACCGGCGAAGACGAGGCTCCCAACGAAAAACTGATGCGCTCCATCGAGGAAAAAATCGACATTCCCGAAAGCCGCAAAGACGATTTCCGCCGGGAGATCATGAATTACATTGGTGCATTGGCCCTGGAAGGTAAAAAGTTCGAATGGAACAGCAACGATCGCCTGGCCAAAGCGCTGGAACTGAAGCTGTTTGAGGACCAGAAAGACACCATTAAACTGTCCACTCTGGTTTCTTCCGTGGTGGACAAAGCCACTCAGGAAAAAATTGACATTGTAAAGAGCCGGCTCATCAAGAATTACGGGTACTGCGAGACCTGTGCTACTGACGTACTCAACTACGTTGCCAGTATTTATGCCCGGGGCGACTTACAGCAGTGAGACGGAGGTGAATCATGATTATGAACATGGAGCACGATTACAACCGTTTCCGGCAAATCATCAAGGGAAAGATAAAGCAGAATTTGCGGAAGTACATTTCCAATTCCGGGATGATTGGAAAGAAGGGGAAAGATCTGGTGAGCATTCCCCTTCCCCAGGTGGACATCCCCCGATTCCGCTTCGGAAACAATGGAAACGGAGGTGCCGGACAGGGTGAAGGCGAGCCCGGCACCCCCATTGGCGGCGGCGAAGGCGAATCCGGACAGGGCGAAGCCGGAAACCAGCCCGGACATCACATTAAAGAGGTGGAACTGACCCTGGAAGAACTGGCCGAAATTCTGGGCGAGGAGCTGGAGCTTCCCAACATCGAACCGCGGGGCAAGAAGCAGATTGTCACCCAGAAAGACCGCTATACCGGCATCCGTCGCACCGGACCGGAATCGCTGCGACATTTCAAACGCACCTTTCGGGAAGCTTTGAAACGGCAGGTGACCTCCGGGACGTTCGATATTAAAAAACCCCGGGTCATTCCCATTCGGGACGATTACCGTTACCGCTCCTGGAAAACATCCACCATTCCGGAGACCAATGCCGTTATTATTTACATGATGGACGTGTCCGGTTCCATGTGGGACGAACAGAAGGAAATCGTACGTCTGGAAACGTTCTGGATTGACACCTGGCTACGTTCCCAGTACAAGGGACTGGAAACCCGTTACATTATTCACGACGCGGCGGCTCAGGAAGTGGATCGGGAAACTTTCTTTACCGTGCAGGAGAACGGCGGTACGGTGATTTCTTCCGCTTACAAGCTGTGCACCCAGATCATTGAAAAAGATTATTCTCCCGAAGAATGGAACATTTACGCTTTTCATTTCTCCGATGGGGACAACTGGTCGCGGGAAGACAACGAACTCTGCGTGGAAATTCTGGAAGACAGCCTGCTCCCCAAAATCAATCTGTTCGGCTACGGCCAGGTGGAAAGCGCTTACGGGAGTGGTCAATTTTTCGATGTATTATTCGAATCGCTGAGTTATTCGGACAAATTGGTTCTTTCCCACATTCCCGACAAAGACGCCATTTACCAATCCATTAAAGAATTTTTGGGGAAAGGAAAATGATTGCACAAAAAGAACTTTTCGAAATCCAGCAAGACATCGAAAAACACGCCCGAGCTTACGGGTTAGACTTTTTCCCGGTTATTTTTGAAGTGGTGGATTATGACACCATGAATCGCCTGGCGGCCTACGGGGGATTTCCGATTCGGTACCCGCACTGGCGCTTCGGAATGGAATACGATCAGCTCTCCAAAGGTTACCGCTACGGTTTACAGAAAATCTACGAAATGGTGCTGAATACCAATCCCTGCTACGCCTATTTGATGGGAGCTAATTCGCTGGTGGATCAGAAAATGGTCATGGCTCACGTGTACGCTCACTGCGATTTTTTCAAGAACAACTACACGTTTGCTCACACCAATCGCAAGATGATCGACGAAATGGCCAATCATGCCGCGCGGGTGCACCGCTACATCGACCATTACGGTCTGGAAACCGTCGAAAATTTCATTGATACCTGCCTCTCGCTGGAGAATTTAATTGACTACCATTCGCCCTACATCAAACGGCCCAATGGTGCTGCAAAGGAACAGGAAACCTCCCCCAAACTCCGGGTAAAACGTCTGCAAAGTAAAAAATACATGGAAAAATACATTAATCCACCGGAATTTATTGAACAACAACGCCAGAAATTAAAAGAGAAATCCCAACGGAGCCAGCGATTTCCGGACCATCCGGAGCGTGACGTGCTCTACTTTCTGATTCAACATGCCCCACTGGAAAATTGGCAGCGGGACGTATTGGGCATTATCCGGGAAGAAGCCTACTATTTTGCTCCGCAGGGAATGACCAAGATCATGAATGAAGGGTGGGCCACCTACTGGCACTCCACCATTATGACTCAGAAAGTGCTGGAACCGCGGGAAATTGTGGATTACGCTTACCATCATTCCGGCACGGTGGCTAATCACCCGGGCCGGCTGAATCCTTACCGGATTGGGTATCTGCTGTACAAGGACATCGAGGACCGCTGGAACAAGGGAAAATTCGGGAAAGAGTGGGAAGAATGCGACGACCTGCGCGCAAAACTAAACTGGGACAAAAAGTTAGGACTCGGGCGCCAAAAGATTTTTGAAGTGCGGAAAATCTACAACGATGTCACCTTTATTGACACATTTTTAACGGAAGATTTTTGCCGGGAACATAAACTGTTCTCTTTTGCATATAATAAGAAGAATAAGCGGTACGAGATTGAGTCGCGAGAGTTTAAAATGGTAAAACAACGTTTTCTCCAGAGTCTGACCAATCTGGGACATCCGATCATTTCGGTGGTGGAAGCCAATTATTTGAACCGGGGCGAATTGTATTTAGAGCACACTTTCGAAGGTGTGGAATTGGATTCCAGCTATGCCGCCGATACGTTAAAAAATCTCCACAGCCTCTGGAAACGTCCGGTGCACATACAAACCGTTTTAGAAGAAAAACCCGTCTTACTAAGTTTTGACGGAAAGGATTTCAGTCAAAGATCGCTTTCTTAACCGACAATCTTCAAAGGGGGTGTATTTTTATGAAATTGGGTCAACAAATTATTAAAGAATTGTATGAACTGAAAGAAAAAATTCCGGAGCAGAAAAGCAAAGAGAAATTCCTGTTGTACCAGACAAAACTGGACAATTGCCAGATTCAAATTAAATTTAAAGATATCGACAAATACGGGATTGTCTTCGATTACATCTCCATTAAGAAGGAAACCCCGATTCTGGATGTGGAACTAATTAATCGCACGCTGGAAAAACAGGCAGAACTTATTCAGAAAACCATCACCTATCTGTTAGAAGACTTTCGCCTCATTGAGCTAGACACCATGAACAAGCGCGCCCAGTTGCGCAGCTATCCACCCTACAAAAAGGACGACTCCAAATTTTACTACGAGATTGTGCTGGACGAAGGTATTCGTTTTCATTTACAACGCTACGAATATTCCCGGACGAAAAAACGGTACGAAAAAATTACCTCGCAGTTAACACTGGAAATGTTCGAAAGGCTTTTAGAAGATGTCATAAAAATTCTGGGTGAGTGCCCCGAATCTTCACAATAAAACGGTGAGACCCCTTTGAAGAGAACCCCGTCAGAAGTGGCGGGGTTTTATTTTTTTCGTTCGATCTTTGCCAGGGCATCTTCCAGAGCGTGCCAGGAAAGTGTGGCGCATTTCACCCGAATGGGAAATTTAATCACCCCCTGGAGGGCGGCCACATCCCCAAAATTCTCCAGAATTTTCGGCGGTTCTTCCCCCCGAAGGGTTTTAATGACCTTCGCGGCAATGGCTTTCACCTCTACCACTTTTTTTCCCTTAATGGCTTCGGTCATCATGGACGCCGAGGCCATGCTGATAGCGCATCCGCTTCCGGTAAACTGGACTTCGTCCACAATACCTTCTTCATTCACATGCAGCATTAATTTAATGTGATCGCCGCAAACCGGATTGTCCAGTTCTACGGCCGAGCAAGTGGGTGAGCCCTCGCCAAAATTACGGGGATTTTTATAATGATCTAAAATGATTTCCTGGTACAAATCCTCAAATGCCATCGCCGAAAAACTCCCTTGCTTTATCCAGTTGCTCGATGAAACGGTCGATTTCCTCAAACGTGTTGTAGAAGTAAAAACTGGCCCGGGTGGTGGCCGGAACATTCAACTTTCGCATGACCGGCTGGGCGCAATGGTGACCGGCTCGCACGGCAATACCGGCGTTATCCAGAAACTGAGCCATATCGTGGGGATGAATATTTCCCAGATAGAAGGAAATCACTCCCCCGCGTTCCGGGGCTTCCCCAAAAATTCGCATTCCTTTGACTTACCGCATGCGTTTTAAGGCGTAGGTGGTTAATTTTTGCTCGTAACGGGTAATTTTGTTCATCCCCACCCGTGTTAAATAATCCACCGCCACCCCCAATCCAATGGCGCCGGCAATATTGGGGGTTCCTGCCTCAAACTTGTGAGGAATATCGTTCCAGGTGGCGTGATCTAACCACACCGCGCTAATCATCTCTCCCCCGCCCTGGTAAGGATTCATCTCTTCCAGCAGTTCGGCTTTACCGTAAAGCACACCGATGCCGGTGGGGCCACACATCTTATGTCCCGAAAAGGCCAGGAAATCGCAATCCAGCTTCTGGACGTCGATGGGCAAATGAGGCACACTCTGGGCACCATCCAACAATACCGGCACGCCCTGAGCGTGCGCCTTTTCAATGATTCCCATTACCGGATTGATGGTTCCAAACACATTGGACATGTGTACCAGCGCTACCAGACGGGTGCGTTCATTCAACAAATCTTCGAAGCGGTCGAAATCCAGACTGCCGTCTTCTTTAAAAGGGATGAACCGAAGCCTGGCCCCTTTTTCCTGCGCTAGAAGTTGCCAGGGAATCAAGTTACTGTGGTGTTCCATTTCGCTCAATAAAATTTCGTCTCCGCTACGGATGTGCTTACGGCCCCAGGCATGGGCGACCAGATTAATCGCCTCTGTGGTTCCCCGCGTGAAAATCACTTCCCTCTCCGAAGGCGCATTGATGAAACGGGCAATTTTTTTTCGGCTTTCTTCGTAGGCCAGAGTTGCTCGTTCCCCCAGGGTATGAATGGCTCGATGAACATTGGCATTCTGGTGCTGGTAATAATTTACCAGGGCGTCAATCACCTGACGGGGTTTCTGAGTGGTGGCACCATTGTCGAAATAAATCAAACGCCGTTTCTTTTCCCCTTCCCCGAATTCTTCCGCCAAAATAGGAAAATCCTGGCGCAGGGAAGCCACATCCAGAATTTTCGTTGCGTCCATTAACTCCTTTTCTATTGAAACATCTGACATTTTAAACACTCCTATTCTTCGACTTGAATTAAAATGTCTCCCTCTTCCACCTTTACCGGATAGG